>NZ_JAOVQO010000014.1:0-143648 GCF_025673475.1 Albidovulum salinarum
TCCTGGACGAACTCGGCTATCTTCCGTTCGCCCAGACCGGCGGCCAGCTCCTGTTCCATCTGATCAGCAAGCTCTACGAGCGGACCTCGATCATCGTCACGACCAACCTGGCGTTCGGCGAATGGCCTACCGTCTTCGGCGACGCAAAAATGACCACCGCACTCCTCGACCGGCTCACACACCATTGCGAGATCGTCGAGACCGGCAACGAAAGCTGGCGCTTCAAAAACCGGGCGTAACACCAAGCCGCAACCACGCAGGCCCGCCGCCGCTGCGTTACATGAGGACTACGCAGCGCCGGGCCAGCTCAGCACCAAGGGGGTCAATCTTGGACGCCGATACGGGGTCACGATTGGATGCGGATTGACAGATCCGTTCGGTGCTGTCCCAAAGGTGCTCGATCATGCGAGCGATGACCCCGCGCGCTACCATCGTCTTGCCGAGGCCAACTTCGTCGGCGACCAGGAACTGGCTGACAGGGTCGTCGTCGCCGTAGAGACGATCGAAGACATAATCGACGGTGCGTCGCTGAAAGACCTTGAGAGGAGCGAGCGCCGCGTCGGCGCGGAACCGTTCATTCGCCATGCGCGGCATCCTGCGCAGCGAGCGCAATTCGAAAGGTGTTCCACAGCGCGCGGAACTCGGCGGGGATCGGATCGGTATCGGAAAAGGTATCGTCGCCGGTTTCTAGGCGTGCGATTAGCCGTTCTATCGCGCGGAGCTGGTCGCCGCCTTGGCAGAACGCCCGGACCATCTCTTCGAGGATCGGCGCGTCGTCGCTTGCCGCTCGCCAAGCGCCTTGACCGGAACCGTCCTGCGCCGCCAGAGCGGCGGCGAAGGGATCGCCCAATTCTGAGAGGAGAAGCCGCAAATAGCGAAAGAAAGCGTCCCTGCTATCGATGACCCAGCGCAGGATAGCGGCGTGGCGCTCTGCGGGCAGCCCATCCATTTTGAGCCCAGTGCTAAACAGGATAGAGAAGTCTTCCTCCTCATCCGTCAGGTGACAGGAGAGGAATCGGGTGAGGTCGACCAACGGCATCGCGCCAAGGTCAGCGGGCTGTCCTTGCCGAAGCAGCTCCAGCACGGAGTGCGCATGCCCTTCGCCCCGTGTGATCGGCCAAACGCGCAAGGCCCCAATCCCAACAAGCGGAAGCGGTTCGGTTGGTACAAGCCAGACCCGCCACGCCGAAGCGCCATCGTTGGTTGGCTCGCCACGCTCGCAACGGAGCTTCAGGCCACTGCGGCATATCTCGCGCCGCGCCAAATCCAAACGCGCTTCGGCTGCCCGTTGCGCCGCATCGGCAGCGCTCATCTCGTTGCGGGCGAAAGGCCGCGTCAGCCTGCCGAACCCCTTGTCGCCGAGGATTTCGTCAACGCTCCCGACCCGCGAACGCTTCCCTGTCAGTGTAGCAAATATCTCTACATTTTTGCCGGTCAGCAGCGCTGGCCGCGTGGCGTTTCCCGAACCGATCGTGATCGCAGTGTCCCATCCGCGCTCAGCGATGAACGCCTTGGCGTGAAGCCCTTGCAAGGCCGTGCCATCTTCCTCCTCGCCGTCTTCCGTCGCCGCCATTTCGTCGAGCACTGCAACGCCAGCAAAGCCATCCAGCGTGGCATCGGAAACTTGTGCGAGTTCGTCGGACCGCCCGATGAAGGAGGGTTTTTCGGCGCTGGCCAAGCCGGCGAGCATCGACAGAGTCTGATCATCGCAGAAGGGTGACACTACGCCCAGCCGTGCACAGGGTTCCGGGCGCCAAGGCTTTCCACCGAGTCCATTGACCGAGAAGGTGACGCTCTGGAACGGTTCGGGCAGAGTCCATTCGGCGCGCCGGATGTCTGCTGCGAGTTCATCGACCAGTGTATTCGTGCCCTCTGGAGCGCCTGCGGTCGTAAGGTTGGGGAGCTGTCGGAGAAAATCGGCAAGCGGGCGGTTGATAGCTTTGGGCTGCTTGGTGATCACGCCGTCTAGGGTGGCTGCAAGATCCCAGGAGCGATCACGTGTCAGGTTCCGAGAGAGAATAAGTAAACGTACGCGCGTTGGTTCGTCGGAGCGCAGCGGCGTGAAACGCAATGCCCACATCTTGGGATGGAAGGCTCCGCCTTTAGGTGCGGCGACCTCGACCACGATGCGTTCGAGCAGCGAGCACAGGCGGGAGTGTGGTCGGGCACTGGCTTGGATATGTCCTGCGTCGGTGAAGACGACGAGGCGGCCAGAGATGCGCTCGGCGCCCTCTAGAAGCGCCAGGGGGTGAGAGAGTATGTCGTCGCGATTTTCTGCTGCGAAGAGCGCCAGACTGACCGGTACCGCGAGCGCGGTCTCGAAGTCGAGCGAGAAGGTCGTGGCGACCGCCGCATCGAATACATAGCCTGCGGGCGGCTGCAGATTGGCGCCGTAGAGTGTTCTCTGCTCGGGATCGAGGCTGCGCCTATTCAGCATGCGCGAGGTCCCGGAGATGTGATTTTGCCTGCGCCCAGCGGAAGCTGAGGCGTTCTGCACCCGATGCACCTGTCCAGCGGTCGCGCACGGCATGATTGGCGTAGCGGGACTGGCTGGTCTTGAGCCGGCGTTCACGTTCCTCGACAAGCTGTCGCCCTGCGGGCGACGAAAACACTTGCTCCGGCCCGGCCAGAACCAACTCGCGCCACTCGGTCACGAAGCGCTTGGCGGCCGGTCGGACAGCGTGCGCCGGATGCTCCACGATATTCCAGAAATCATCGAGCGACCACGTACGGACGGCGCCCAGATCGAGTTCGTCGCTCCAGACTTCAAGCCGCTCGCGATAGGAGTCGATCCAATCATCGCGCTGGCGCAGCTCGCTGAGCGCGAGGTTGTACAGCAGAGAGGCGCCGTGCATCAAATGGGAGAAGATCTCCCCATGCTGGACGAGGCGCCGAGCGGGGGTCGGAAACGCCGAAAGATGAGGATGCGTCCAGATCTGGTCGCAGTCCGCGTCGATGCCTTCGCGCGCAAGCATCGTGAGTAGCGAGTTCGGCTGACTGGCGACCAGCCGATCGATTAGGAACTGCGCCTCGTCAGTGCTCAGTTGGAAGACGGCGCGTTCGAGCAGGTCTCCTGGCATCTGCGGCAAGGCCGGATTCCAGACGGCGGGAACCTGTGCGCCGGCCAACGAGTCTTCGCTGCTGGATGCGATGCGCGAACGGCCTCGGCCGCGCAACGCCACGAACAGGCTGTCGATGGAACCGGGAAAGACCCGAATCGCCCACGCGCCAAGCCCGGCCCAATAAACCGAACTCGGGAGCCGCTGGAGACGCGGCCCAGCATCGCGACCGATGATGCCATTGGTCTCGCCGCCAGCTTTCAAGGCGTCGGCAAGCCGAATTTCCGCGTCGCGCGCCTGAGCGCGGAGCTGCGACTCGGTGCCGTCGCGTCTTTCCAGATCCCGAAACAGCCAGGGAATGAACAACATGTACCTCAGGCGAGTCTGGATAGTGCTCGTGCCGGGAAAAAGATGATCGGCGATGGAATCCCGGATCGCGCCAAGCCCCAGCTCATCGCGAGTCTCGCGCTCTTGGAATAGCGCCATGATGCGCTGCGCCCGCTGACGCTCGGCTTCATCGAAATCAATCCAAGCAAGAGACGACATATACTCAGGCCGTCTCGCTCTCTGGAGACTTCGTCGGCAGAACGGGGATTACGATGCCCGAAGTCATCAGCACGATCAGTCCGCGCTCTGCGCCAGTCATGTCGAGATAGGCGCGGACCTGGGCTCGATAGTGATCGAGCGTTTGAACGTCGGGGTTCACGTCGCTTTTCCAGTCGACAACCACCACCGGCCTGCCATCCTCGTCAACAGTCAAGGCGTCGGCAATCCCTGCCCGAGCGGTCTCGACGCCATCAGACACATCTGCGCTATAGACAGGAAACTCAGCCAAAAGATCGGGTCTCAGGGCCGCAATGTCGGGGAGGGTCAGGGTTCGGGCAACACAGGCCGCCATTTCCTCAGCTGAGAGTCCCGTCGCCGGGTCTGCGGCCTGAGATCGGCCAAGGGCGCCGACTAGGTCGGCCGCCCGTTCCGTCAGGGCGGCTTCCGCCTCTAGGATTTCGCCGGTCAGCACTTCCTCCATGAGCTTGTGGAGGATCAGCCCGCGCTCCCGGCCGCCCTGCACGAGTGCCGCGGCCTCCATCTCTGGAGCCTGGTCATCAGCCGACCCCATCCAGAGCGCAGGGCCTTCCGCTTCCCGCCGCACGGTCCCGGCGGCGTTTTCGTCTCGGCTGGGAACAAGCCAGGTCAGCCGCGCCTGTGCGGCGGCAATGATCTCGGCTTCCGCGGCGAAGCTCGTGCGCGTCTGGGTATTGCCAGCGTCCACCCCTGCGGTCGTGAGGCTGGCAGGCAGGTGGGATACGTCCAAGCTAGGCAGGTCCGCGAGCGAAAGATCGACTAGACCGATCCAGGCCGTTTTCGATGGCGTGGCGTCGAGCCGGGGTAGGACGAGGAGTTCGCGGGCGCGAGTGGCTGCTACATACCAGAGCCGGATGCGTTCGCGGTCCAGCTCCTCCTTCTCCGTCTGGCGCGCGGCTTCATAGCCCTCGGGCGTGACGCCCAGGACCGGGCAATAGAAAGTCTCGGACTCGCGGTCGATGACAGCACTGTCGGGCGCCATGACGCCGGTCATGGTGTTGATCGGAATGACGATCGGCCATTCCAGCCCCTTGGCCGCGTGCATGGTAAAGAGTGCGACGGCTTCCTCCTGCGCGTCGGGCCGTCCCTCAACAGCGCGGGCCTCGTCGGACCACGCCGCGGCCATCGCCTCGGCAAAAGCGCGCAGGCCGCGCACGTTGTAGCCGGTCGACAAACTGAGATAGAGATCGACATTGGCGAGCGCACGTTCGGCTTGCCCGCGATGACGCTCAAGGAGGAGCGGACGGACGCGCATCACGTCCACGGCCTGCGAGAGCAGTGCGTGCGGCGTCGTGCTGTTGCCGCGACGGGAGAGCGATTGCAGCCGCTCGATGATCTCGCGCGCGAGCGGGTGCGCGATGACGGCTGGGTCGATGCTGAGATCCAGGCGCGGAATCCGATCCGGCTGTTCCTCCGAGCGCGGAAGAGCCCAGACAATGTCCAGCAATTCTTCTTCAGTGAGACCGACCAGAGGTCCCCGTAGCAGCGCACCGAGTGCCAGCGTGTCGCGGCGATCAGCCAGAACACGCGTCAGCGCGATGAGATCCTGGATCTCCTGGCGGCGGAACAGACCCTTGCCGGCCTGCGTCGCGACGGGGATGCCGCGGCGCTCTAGGGCTTCCTCATAGCGCCACAGCTCGGCGCCGGTAGGCGCCAGCAAGGCGATGTCGCCCGGTTGGCAGGGACGCTCCGCGCCGTTGCGACGGTCGATGATAGAATGGCTTTCGATCAGCCTGGCGCACAGATCGGCGACGGCGTCCGCTTCTGCGTCGCGCTGCTGTTCGGCGCTGGCTTTTCCATTTTCGTTGGCCGCGGCGATGTCGAGGGCCGCGACGCACAGGCCGCCCCGATCGTCATGGAACGGGTCGAGAGCGGTGAAACCCGGCTGGCCGCCGGCCGAGAGCACTGCCTCGAAGCGCTCGTTTACGAAGGTGAGGATTGAGGCGCGGGAGCGGAAGTTGGTAGAGATAGACAGGAGGCTCTCGGGGTCCTGGGCGCGGAAGACGTCTCGTGCCAGCAAATAGGCTCCGACGTCGGCTCCCCGGAATCGATAGATTGCCTGCTTCGGGTCGCCGACCAGGAAAAGCGCGCCCGGCCGGATCCGGAAGCGGGTCCAATCGTCATTGCCATCGGCCGGTTCGCCGCATAGTCGCCAGAAGATCTCGGTTTGAAGAGGATCGGTGTCCTGGAATTCGTCGACCAGGACATGGGCGAAACGCTGCCCCAGCGCCCGGCGCACAGCATCGTGGTCGCGTAGTAGGTTACGTGCGGCAAAAATTAGATCGTCGAAATCGAGCTGGGCGCTGGCGCGCTTGTGGTCGCGATAGCGTTGCAGGATGGGGCGTGCTTCGCCGATCAGCGCCGTGAGTGCATGGCCGGCGGCCGCCTGCACGAGCGCAACCCAGGCTTCGCAGCAAGCGGTGTAGTGGGTCTCCGCGGCATCGTTGAACCGATCGCCGTCAGCTTTTGAGAGGCCTGCCTGCTTGGCTGCGGTGGCCCATTTGCCCTTCTTGCGATAGGAGGCGAACGTGCCTGCCTTGGTGCAAAGGTCCGGGTGCGGCCGTGAAGTCAGGAGGTGGACGAGGCCTGCAGGCGCTACGGGATCGGGACCGTTCGCCAAGGCTGCGACCATTTCGGACAGCCGCTCGACGATCGTTACCGTTTCCGGCTCGGCTGCCGCCAAACCATCCATGAAGCCTGCAAAATCCGCAGCGGCCTTCCGGAAAGCCGCTAGGTGGTCGTCAAGCGGGGAAACGGGCGGGGCCGCGAGCGTGGGGCGGCGGCGCAGGTTTTCGGCGATCTTGTGGATCAGCGCCACGGTCTCGCCGGGGCTGTGAAGTACCATTTCGGCCAAGATGCCGTCCTGGCCGTCGGACAGGCGTTCGCGCAGGTAGCCATCGATAATCTCGAGGAAGGTGAGATCTGCCTGATTGCGATCCATTACGCCAGCGCCGGGATCGATATCAGCCTCCGCTGGATAGGGCTTGATTAGGCGCTGGCAGAAGCCGTGGATGGTTGAGCATGTGATTTCGTCGAGCGCCGCTCTGGCGGCGGCGAGATTGTCGCGATGGTGCTGTGTCAGCCCATTTGGGAACGCCACGCGTAGTTCGGTTGCGATCATGCCGTCCGCGAGGTCGGCGACGAACTCGCGGACACGCGACAGCAGCTCGCTCGCGGCGAGTTCGGTAAAGGTGACGGCGGCGATAGAACGCGGCACGACGCCTTCGGCCAGCATGGCAGCGATGCGGCCGGCCATTACGGCGGTTTTCCCTGAACCCGCGCCAGCTTCGACCAGAATTGAACGATCATGAAAGCTGATCGCATTGCGGCGTGCGCCGTCGTCCTTCAGCTCTTTGGACACGCTGCTTGTCATTGCGCCTCCCACACCTGCGCGACTTCTCCCAAACGCTCCGTCGCGGCTGGCATTTTGCGTCTGCAATAGGTGGCGCTGGCATTGGCTGGCAGGGCGAAGGCGAGCTCGTCATAATCGCCGCCGGTATCCGGGCCAGGCAGGGCTGCGCCGCTGGCGAAACTCGCCCGTGCTGCACGCAGATAGCCTGTGATCTCTGCGAGCACGGCTTCGGGATCGTCGAGTTTAAGATCGACGGCCTCGCGCGGATAGAGCAGCGAGGCGCTGATGGCGACGTCATCGCCGAGGAGTGCCTTCACCGCGAAGGCATAGAGGCAGCGTTGAAGCTCCCGCCCCCCGTTCAGGCGGACCTCACTCCGCGGTGGGCGGCCTGTCTTGTAGTCGCGTACCAGCGCACGCTTTCCGTCGCCGGAGACGTCGAGCCGGTCGATATAACCGGCGATGTTGAAGCCCGTGTCAGGAATCGTGACCGGCGTGCTCGCATCCCAAGGTGTTTCTGTGTCGGATTTCGGCTGTGATCCACCGAAGGGCACCTCACCGTAGGACCGTGCGCCCGGCAGTGGATCATCGCCATAGGACAGGGCTCGGCCCGCCATCACGCGAGCGTCGTCTAGAGTGCGCCGCCAGATGATGGCCGGTGGAACCGGACGCGCGCTTTCCCAGTCGGCGGCAACAGCCTCCGTGGCCTCTGCCACCGCCACATCGATGGCTTTCGTGCTGGCGGAAACGAGGCCGCCTCCGATTTCGAGTTTGCGCAAAGCGCGCTCGAGGACCATGTGGACGAGATCGCCGATCCCGAGTGCATCGAGCACAAGCGGCTCTGCGCTGCTTTGTGGTTCACGCCATCCAAACGCATAGACCCAGATAAAGCTAAGCGGATTGCGCAGCAGACGACGCAAAGAGCTGGCCGATTGGGTGCGGTCGAGGATTGCCTGAACGAGTGGATGACCGGCGCGCACGAGCCCGTCATGGGGGGTGATCTCCCCCTGCCGCCAGTCGCGCCAGCAGATTCGTGCGCTGACCGCTTGGGGATCTGAGGCGAACTCCTCCGGTCGGGCCAAAAGGCGGTCAGTTTCGCTGAAGGCGCGCGCCGGCGTCGCGTTGCGGCGTAGATAGGTTTCGTCGCCATGTGCGGCGAGGAGAGGACTACGCCCGAAAAGGCGTCCGTCGCTGTCGCGCCGAGCGCGTGAGAGGACGACTTCGTCGACCGTCGTGGCGAGTATCGTCTCGAAGTCCCGGCGGTCGGCGAGGTTTACGGGAAGCGGGTCTAGAACGGGGGTTGGGATGATATGGTCGGGGATCAGCCGATCTTCGGCAATCCCGCGCGGCCAGCGAGACGAATTTAGCCCGAGCAGCCGTACGAAGCGGCGAGGCGACGATGCAAGCGCGCTGGCCGGCGTCCACACAACGCAGACGCACGCTTCAAGTCCGTCGTCCTGTTTCATTGTCTCCAGTGTCGCGTCGATCGAGGCAGCAGGACCAGCGAGTAGAGCCTTGCGCCAGATCGCCAGTGCTCTGCCGTTGAGGAAGGCCTCTCCGATTTCGCCGGCGGCCTCCGGTCCTTTCGTCAGAGTCTCGACCGCTGCGCGCAGCGCCGGCGCATGCTCGGAGCGGTCGGGCCAGTCTTCCGGTGCCAACCGAGCTAGCAGACGGTTCCAAACGCCCGGTGTGGAGAGCGGCGCGTCCGTCGGCAGGACTCTCAGCCAACCTGTGGGCAAGGTCTCGAATGGCCCGTTGTCCCCGCAGAGCGCCGCGAGGCGCCGCAGTCGCGATTGTGACAGGCCGCGGACCACGATGTCGGCAAGCGCTGCGGCTGTCTGGCCATCGCGAGTGGTGACGGTGCGGACGCCGTGGACGAAGTGCAGGTCGATATTGGCGTCGGCGCGCAGGGCCAGGAAATAATCGTCATAGTCAGCGGTCGACGCAGTCGCGATTGCGATCTCAGAGGCCGAGACGCCCGAGGCCAGTAGGTTTCGCGCCCAGCGCATCGCCTCAATGGTTTCGTGATAAGCAGTCGCCGCGCTGATGGAACTGATCTCTGGCTTCCGCGCCGGTGAGCGCGCGACCTCGACACCCGTGCCGTTCAGCCATGCGGGAACCTCTCTCGGGCCGGCCGTCCACTGCACGGGGATATGGTCGGTGAGAGCCTGAAGCAGCGGCCGCCAGCAGCCCGAGAGTTCGGTAGGCCCGGCGATCTCCAATGGGCCGAGGACCGCAGGCGCATGAGCGATGCGGGCGGTCGCGGCTGCAACGATGTCGAGGGGTCGCATCATGCCGGGCGGAAGGCGGTCGAGGATGGCTGCTTCCAGGCGTGCGATAGCGGCGAGACGCGGATGGTCGGCCGCGTGCGAGGCAAGATCGATGCCAGCGCGCCAGGCTTTGTGGAGCGTGTCGGCCGCCGCGTCGATCATTCCGGGGAGTGCCTTGATGCTCTCGAGCTCTCCCATCGGCGTAGCGGGTAGGGCCGCCTGGATGGCCGCTCGCAGGCTCTCGGCGTCGATTGGGCGAGCGAAACCGCCCGCAAGGCGAACAGCTGCTTGCTCGAACGTCATGACCTGCAGGCCGTGTCGCCTGTTTCGGGCTGCTGCTATGCGGCTTTCCCGCATGGCGAGGCGACCGTGAACCACCAAAGTGGAGCGATAGGCAAGAGTCATGCCTGAACTCCTTCCGCTTGCCCTGTTTCATCGCAGAGTTCCGTCGATCTCGTCATAGATCGTTCGCACGACCGCCTTGCAGCGTCGTAGTTCGGCTCGACTCGGTGGTTGGGGTTGTACTTCGACACGCGAAAACGCTTTCTCGGTTCCCCTCCTAGAAGGTGCGGTTGATGCCAGAGTTTTTTTGGCCCCGTTGCCTTGGACGCTCAAACCCGCAGTAGTTCGGGCTTTCCAAGCATGCGTGAATAGGACCCTCGGCCTTCATCTGCGAAATGTTTCTCTTGCAGCGAGGGCAGGGCACGTAGAAATAACGCTCTTCATGCTGGCGTGGGGTGGCCGCGTTGCTTCTGATGTCGAAGTAGCCCGGACGCCACTTCTCAATAATGTCGCCGGGGACAAATTTCCAAAGGTCCCCAACGGTCTGAGTGCGTTCATCAAACCTTGCGACATTGGTTCTCTGATAGAGATTGGTATGGGCCAAGGCTCCCACTTGACCAATTGGGCCAGGCTTCCCTCCAGAGCCAAGCTCGTCACCCTGTTGATCCGAGGAGGCTGCCTCGGCCAGAGACAGACCGAACTCGAGGTCGTGGAATTCCTCCGAAGCCTCGGCACCGCGTCCCGTAGACTTGAGACTAACTCGTGCGACGTAATCATGATCGATCTGCAGGTTGCATTCGATCCGTTCGAGCAATGGCTGTGCTTTGGGGTCAACGTTGACTTTAACGACGCAGAGGGAGCGTCGGGGATCATTCGGTGAGGTCTTTCCGAGCTTTACCGGCTTCGCGACCTCCACCACGGCGATGCCCTCTCGGGGATCAACGCAAAATAGGCGCGTGTTGGCGACGTTCTGCGTTTCGTTCTCGATCGGAAGAGGCCACCCCGCATCGACGAGAGAGTGGTATGTGCCCTGGCCCGATGTATCCGCGACAAGAATTTCGATCGGTTTAGACAGCTTGAGCCGGAGCCCATCATTCGCGATCCAAGCTGCGCCTTCGGCGATGATGCGATCTCCATTTTCGAGTCGCGGAACCCTTCCCACGAACCTTTCCGTCAGGCCATCCCGAATTGCGGGCATGTTGACCATCCCGCCAGTTGCCAGGCAGAGTTCGATGTCCTGGTAAGTCAGCTGCGCCTGCTCGAGTATCTCATCAATCCGAGCTAGCCCGCGCGCGACGATGCCAGAGCTAAGTTCCTCGAGTTCCGTACGGGTTACCGATGCAAGGAGGTTTTTCCCGGGCCCATCCACCTTCAGGTAGTTCCGCACGATCACGTCTTCGGTGTCGACCTTGGGATCAGACAAATGAATCTTCAGAATTTCGCACTGGTGCAGCAGCTTCGCTGCCATTCCCGGTTGCTCCAGAGCTGTGATGTCTTCCAAGGCATGCGCAGAAGCATGCTTTTCGCGCAGGTAATTTCGTAGACGTTCGTCGAACTTATCGCCGCCGACTTCGTTATCACCAAGATTTCTGACCTGCATGATCGCACCACCAGTGATGCGGCAGAGGGTCAAGTCGAGGGTACCGCCACCCCAATCGAAAACCAGGATGGACCTTCCTTCGAGGCGCGCCAGCTCACGGCCAAGGTCAGGTTGGGCACGAATGTGAGCGTAAAGAGCAGCCACTGGCTCATGAACGAACTGCACAACACCAATGCCGGCTTTCCGCGCCGCTTCGCGGAGGGCTCGACGCTCAGGCCCTCCGAAGTCGACGGGGATGGTGAAGACCGCTCGCGCGAGATCATGCGCAGGTGCTCCTCCGCGTGCTATGGATGCGTCGGCTTTCAAGTGTCTGAGGACTTCGGCCACAGCGTCGGTAGGCTCAACGGGTCTCCCGTCTACAAAGATCGGACCGTCGCGCCTAAGGGACATTTTCGGAGATCGAACGAAGCCTGGTGGGGCGCCACTTTCGGTGATGTCCATATTCTCGCGGGCTTCGCGTCCAACCACGATGTCCGAGCCTCGGTACCAGATGACTGAAGGGTGAGGACGACGGGTAACCTGATCTACGAGCGCCAGAGCTCGACCCCCGACAGAGACCGCCGCAAGACTGTTCGTCGTTCCAAAGTCTATACCAAATATGGTCTCACTCATTCCTTAGCCTCTTCAATTACTGACAGGGCAGCCTTCACACGTCGAAGCGCAGTTCCCGGTGCTGGAGGCTCGATTTCGAGGGCGTCAATGGCATCCGCGAGCAGCGGTCCCAGTCGTTCGCCTAGGAGAACCTTCTGCTCCGCTTTGGTCTCCGTCAGATCATGACCCCAGTGATGGCGTTCAGCGGCAAGGGTCTGATCCAACTGCGCTATCTTGGTCTCCTGATCGGAGATCGTCTTCTTTGCATCTTCTAGGTCTGAGCGAAGCTTTTCGAGCTTTCGGTTCGCATCGTCGAGGCGAAAGCGAAGATCGTTTGAAATGTTCCTCTCGCGGGCCTGTTCGTCTTCCGCGGCCTTGACCATCTGGTCGCCCAGTGCTGCAATTGCTGCAGCAATCCGAAGCTCACCAGGCCTTCCCCTCTGAACGGCTCGCTGAGCTACGCGCGTAGCAGCCTTTAGATCTTTGAAGAGGACTGGACAAAGTTGCTCCGCAACCTGCCAAGTCCTGAGCTTCCGTTTCTCGACAAGCCAGCAGATGGCCAGCCGAAGAAGATTTTCGGCGCGTTTCTTATCCTCCTTCTTTTCTGAGCTCAGGCCTACAGAGAGTTCACGCAGAATGGATTTGAAGATGCGCCCTGCATCGTGGTCTTGGGGGTCGAAAGCTTCTCCGAGTTGCTCCTTAAGGCGCGACTGGGCGGCTCCCCACACCCACGCATCGACTGGGTCCGGCGGCGAGGCTTGGGCCATCAAACCCCAGAGACGCTCCACCTCGGGGTCCTTGGTCGGCATGAGCTTGGCTGCCGCCTCTTGGTCCGCGTGGCGGAAGCGCTTCACATCATTCTTGCGAAGAACCTTGAAGAACGCGGACGGGCTCGCACGATCCTCGCCAAAGTAGCCCACAAGCGTGGGCGGAAGTTCAACTTCATCGGACGAGGTATCGTTGGCGCGATCCGGCCCCTCTGCTGGCTTTTCGGTATTCGTGCTCTCAGCCTTGGTTCCTGGCTTATCTTCTCTCTCGGTCACGTTGATGCTTGCTCCAGGTATTTGCTTGCCCATCGGCTGAAGGGATAGATTTCGGCGATCTGTGTTAGTGGTTCCAAGGCGCTGTCTGTCGAGCCAAGTCGCCACGCTGATGCGGCCCAAATAGCGAAAGCCTTCTGGTGATCAGTTGCGTCGAGTAGATCGGAGTGCGCGAGCGCTCTGCACTCGTCATCCAGGATGGGGCTCCATCTGGGTTGTGCTGTGAGATGTTTGGAAAGTTCAAGCATGCGCCCTGTCCCGTGATCGATCGGGCAGACCGGGCGCCGTGCGTCGCTTTCGAGACGGCGCGTCAGGCTTGCCGAGCTAGGATCCGATAGTAGCTCGATCGCGAGGTCGAGCTCCCAATATCCCGTGCGTTCTCCGCCATTCTCGAAGTCGTTCAACGAGAAGCGTATGATGCAGGTAATCAATTTTGCGAGGGGGCTCGGGAAATCCTTCAGAATATCGAGTGCGCGACCATAGAGTTCACGATAGCGAGAGAATGGAGTGGTGAGGTTTTCGCCTTGGGGGCGCTCTTTGATCAGAATGCCGAGACAATAATCAGCCAAACCGGACGCATATTCCTTGCCCGGTCCCTGGGTCCTCTTGTCCGCGAGGAAGGAGCCAATCGAGTTTCTGGTAATCGATTCTGCTACCAGTATTTCTCTAAATGCTTCCTCCACTCGCTTGAGATCCGCTTTCTCCGCAATTCGGAAAGAAAAGCCATATTGAGTTACAACGGGTGTCGCTCTTTCCTCTGTCGCATTGACCAATTCGAGCTTTAGCTCCGCTTGTGAGGTCTCGGCGACAATCTTCTTGAGTCTATCTATGGAGACCTGCTCTGGCTCGGCACCGTCGAGGCAGACCATGGCGTGGCTCGTGTTCGCTACAGCAATTTCTGGCAATGCGAGTGGCGATCGAAGGACGGCATGGGCACTTGGTTCGCGGCCGCGCATCATGATGAACGGCCGCTCTACGCGATGTTTGGCGTAGACATGGTCGTGGAAAACAGACTGGCTCGGAAAAAGTGATGCGCAGAAAGGACAGGAGAAGCTAGGCTCTTTCGGTGGCCCGGGATCAGGAGTCCTTTCGGTGCCCTCATAGAAGGCATCGAGGTCACCTTCGCGGATCCAGCCGACAGTGGGCATGCTGACCTCTCACGTCGCGACAGTCTTCGTTGTGCAGAGGGGGCTTGGCCCCGTCCATCCAGCTTCATCATTGAACATCAATGGCATAAGGCGTATCACTTCGCATATCCGCGAACAAGCGGATTGACAGGGAGAGCAAGCGATGAACCGGCCATGTCCGCCGACGGTGTGACCTTCGGCCAGGCGATTTCGAAGGCCCGCAAGGCAATCGGATTCAGCCAGAAGGAGCTCGCAGCGCGTGTGATGAAAGAAGAGGCCGGCGGGTCGATCTCTCCACAGTACCTCAACGACATCGAGCACGATCGACGCAGCCCCAGCTCGGGCCATCTGATCCGCCAGTTCTCCGGGATCCTGAATATACCGCAGGACTACCTCTTCGCACTCGCGGGTAGGCTGCCCGACGACTTAAGACCCAACACAACCGACCCGGACAAGGTGGTGAAAGCCTTCGCAGTTCTTAGGAGGACGCTGAAAGAGTGATGAGCGTTCGCCTCGTGAAGAAATTTGGTTAGTTAGAGCTCGGGTAAACGCTCGCGGCCGCCACAGATGCCGGGCCGCTATATTTCTCGAGCAAACCAGCGGATACGGCCGACGATGTGAATCTCGTCGGCCGTTCTTTCGTATTCGGGATAGTGCTTGTTGTCGGAGATGACCCGCACGGCGGGCGGATCGCTGTTGGGGATGTGCTCGAGCCGCTTGGCCACCAGGCCGATCCCGTCGTCAAGCACAAAGATGCCGGGCGGATTGGGCGCGCGGCGCGTCATGTCGACAAGAACGGTGTCGCCCTCCAGCAAGGTCGGCTCCATGCTGTCGCCCTCCACATGCATGATGCGCAGCTGAGACGGGCTGGCCTTGAGGCTGCCCTTTATCCAGGAACGGCGGAAGTGGTATGCGCGGCCGGCCGGTTCATGGTCCAAGGTGACCACCGTACCACCGCCCATTGAGGGGCGCGGGCTGGCGTGTGCGATTGCGACGAAGGTCTCGTCGGGGTTCGCAACAAACGGCGGCTCGCCCTCAACTTCGCCGATGCCGTGGATCAACCAGTCCCGGTCGACTTTCAGGACGCGCGCGACTTCGGCCAGCTTGTCGATACCGGGGCGGGCGGACCGTCCGCGCAGGATGTCGTAGACGAAGGAGCGGTTGACCTCAGCCATTTCGGCGACGTGCGCGGGTGTCAGGCCGAGTTGGTCGGCACGGGCGCGCAAGCGGTCGGCCAGTGTATGCTGCTCGGACATGATTTCCCCAAGGGGCTGTGGATGAATTAGGATAAAACAGGATTGAAGCGGATGGGTCAAGGGGCTAGAACAAAACCTAAACAAACGTACATGGGGAATCGGGTGCGGCCGGATGGAGATCGAGAAGTCGTATTTCACCGTGCCGGAGATCCTCGAGCGCTGGTCCATGTCCGAGGCAGACCTCGTTTACCTCGCCGAGAACGACCAGCTGACGCTGTCGATCAGGGTGTTCAACCTGCCCCTCGAGTTCGGTGATTATGAGGAAACGCAGGAGGGTGAGCGCTTCCCTGTCCCTTGGGAGCAGGGCCGCTTCAACGGCCTTCTTGACCTGAACGCCCACGACGTCTTTCAGCTGTTCCGACATGGCGAAGTGCTGTCCGGCCACTTCCGGTCACCACGTGCCGACTACGCTTGCCTTACCGGAACGCGCGAACACATTACCATCCGTAAGCGAGACCTGCTGGTGAGGCGCGAAGAGCGCGATCGCTTCGAGGCTGAGACAGGCTTTGCCGGCGCTGCTGCGGGCCCACGACCAGGCGCCTTCCATGCCTCTGCCGATTACCAGGATATCCGCTGCAACGGGCAGCATTTCAGACTGGGCGCCATCCAGGCGCAGGTCGTACGCGCCCTCCATGAGGCCGCGACTCGTGGTGAGCCATGGCAGAGCGGCAAGGCGATTCTCGCCGCCGCGGGCTCGCGCAGCCTCAAGATGTCGGACGTCTTCAAGTCAAAGAGGAACTGGCGTCTCCTGATCGAGTCGAATGGCCGTGGTGCCTACCGCCTCTCCGGGCTCTGATCCCGTTTCGTTGCTCCGGCTCATCCCATTCCTTCGGTGGGATGCGCAGGGGGATGAGGGTGGGATAGTGATCCCCGACGGATGCTGTGGCCCTTGGGTTAACAAGGGTTTCTCCATCCCACTCTGCATCCCACTCTGATCCTGACGACATCCCATTGCGGGATTTCGCACTGTCCTTCGCAGGCATTCGGCCAAACGCGAAGGAGACGACGATGTCAGTCACGCATCTCAACCAGGTCGAGCTGGCGGCTCGATGGAAAATCAGCCCGCGCACGCTGGAGCGCTGGCGTTGGACCGGTGAGGGCCCCGCCTTCATCAAGATCGGCGGCCGGGTCGTGTACCGGCTCGAGGACGTCGAGGCCTACGAGGCCAACCGGCACTGCTCGAGCACGGCCGACAAGCCCGCCGTGAAGCTGGCGTGAGGGGGCGGCCATGACAATCCCCAACCGCATCACCCTCGAAGACCTGCCCACCCTGCCGATCGGCGAGATCGCCGCTCTGCCGGGCGACGAGCTGGCGCTCCTGAAGCAGGACGCAGATGAGCGGCTGCGCTCTGCGAAGACCCTCTGCGACTGGCTCGATGGCGCCACCGCGCTGAAGTACGGCGAGCAGGCGCAGGAGGCACGCCGCGCGGAGGGCAAGGACACCGGCACCGTCCGGATGCAGGACGGCCCGGTCACGGTGGTCGCGGAGCTGCCGAAGCGCGTCGACTGGGACCAGGCGATGCTTGCCGGTCTGGTCGAGCGCATCCGGGCCGATGGCGCCGATCCCGCCGAGTACGTCGACATCGCGTTCAGCGTGCCCGAGCGGAAATACACCACCTGGCCCAAGGACATCCGGCAGGAGTTCGAGCCCGCGCGGACCGTCCGCACCGGCAAGCCCAAGTTCCGGCTGCTGCTCGGTGAGGAGGTGCGCTGATGGCCGTCTCGCTCGCATCGCTGCAAACCTCGACGGCTCTGAGCCCGCCGCGCGTGCTGATCCACGGCGTCGCCGGCATCGGCAAATCCACCTTCGCCGCGTCCGCCGACGCGCCGGTGTTCGTCCTCACCGAGGACGGTCTCGGCAAGCTGCAGGTGCCGCATTTCCCGCTGGCGACGAGCTACGCGGAGGTCGCCGAGGCGCTCGACGCGCTGCTCGATGAGGACCACGCCTATTCCACGGTTGTCGTGGACAGCGTTGACTGGCTGGAGCCGCTGATCTGGGCCGAGGCCTGCCGGCGCAACGGCTGGCAGTCGATCGAAAGCCCCGGCTTCGGCAAGGGTTATGCCGAGGCGCTGACCATCTGGCGCGAATACATCGACCGGCTGAACGCGCTCCGCGACCGGAAGGGCATGGCGGTCATTCAGATCGCCCACACCGACATCAAGCGCTTCGACAGTCCCGAGCACGAACCCTACGACCGGTACGTGATCAAGCTGCAGGCCCGTGCCTCCGCGCTGCTGCAGGAGCACTCGGACGTGGTGCTCTTCGCCAACTACCGGATCTCGGTCAGCAAGTCCGACGTCGGCTTCAACAAGAAGGTGACCCGGGCGCTCGGGTCGGGTGCGCGTGTGATGCATACCGAAGAGCGCCCCGCCTTCCTCGCCAAGAACCGCTACGGCCTGCCGGAAAGCCTCCCGCTCGAGTGGTCGGAGTTCCTGGCCGCCATGGCGAGCGGTGACCGTGGCCCCGGTGGGGCCGCGAAAGCGCCGCGAGCAGCCAACTGATTACCACTGAAAGGACAGCACGATGGCACGTTTCGACACCGCCTTTGACGCCACCGGCATCGAGCCCACCACCGCCTACGAGATCCTGCCCGCGGGCAAGTACCGCGCCCAGATCGTCGAGAGCGAGATGCGCCTCACGAAGAACGGGACGGGGCAGTATCTCTGGCTCATGCTCGACATCCTCGGGGGGCCGCAGCAGGGCCGTAAGGTCTTCGACCAGCTGAACCTGGTGAACGCCAACCCGACCACGGTCGAGATCGCGCAGCGCACGCTGTCGGCGATCTGCCACGCCACGGGGAAGCTGCAGGTGAACGACAGCGAGGAGTTGCACCTGATCCCGATGACGATCCAGGTCGGCGTGAAGCCCCCGAAGGACGGCTACGGCGAGCGCAACACGATCCGCTACTTGGTGCCGGAAGCCCCGGCGCAGGCGGCCCCGCCCAAGCCCGCCGCGACGCAGCCGGCCAGCGCGCCCGCCCAGGCGACCGCCCGCCCGGCCACCGCGCCCTGGAACCGCAAGAACTGAGGCCCTCGGCCGTCGCGGGCGGATAGCTCGCGGCGGCCCGGACATCGCCAGACCCGAGAGACCGACCATGACCAACACCCCCGACGCGGCCTGCGCGACCGCGAACGCCCCCGGCGTGCTCGACGACACCCGGCGCCTGATCGAGATCGAGGACGCCATCGCGAAGATCCGCACCCAGATCGCGACCGCCGATCTGACGCGGCAGCGGACGGCCAGGCCGATCGACCCCGACTGGTTTCACCGCGCGCGCACGGCGCTGCGCCACCTCAATCGCGAGCGCGCCGAGATCGTCGCCCGTCAGGGCGGCCGCCGCCGGCGCGAACGGCTCAAGGAAATGGTCATCGCCGTCCTGCGCGAGCGCCATGACAGCGCCGCCTGGAGCGCGGTGCTGGAGGAGGCGCGGGCGCGGCTCGAGCGGGAGGAGGCGTGCTGATGGCCGAGCTTCCCGAACCCCCGACGCCGACCCTCTCCGCGATCTACGCCTCCTACGAGGCCCGGCAGGGCGACGGCTTCCGCGACCACCTCGGGGCCTCGCTCATCGGCAAGTCCTGCGCCCGCGCGCTCTGGTACGACTTCCGCTGGGCGACGCCCGCGCGGCACACCGGCCGCATCCTGCGGCTGTTCGAGACCGGCCAGCTGGAGGAGGCCCGGCTCGTCCGCGACCTGCGCGCCACCGGCGCGACGGTGCTGGAGGTCGATCCCGAGACCGGGCGGCAGTTCCGCGTCGAGGCCCATGGCGGGCATTTCGGCGGCTCGCTGGACGCCGTCGCGCTCGGCCTGCTCGAGGCGCCGAAGACCTGGCACGTCGTCGAGTTCAAGACGCATTCCGCGAAGAGCTTTGCCGAGCTCATTGCCAAGGGCGTCGCGCTCGCCAAGCCCCAGCACGCGGCGCAGATGCAGGTGTACATGCACCTGACCGGCATCACGCGGGCGCTCTACGTCGCGGTCTGCAAGGACACCGACGCGCTGCACATCGAGCGTGTTCCGGCCGACCCCGAGGCGGGCGAGCGCCTGCTGGAAAAGGCGCGACGGATCATCTTCGCCCAGCACCCGCCCGAGCGGATCAGCGCGGATCCCGCCTGGTTCGAGTGCCGGTTCTGCGACCACCACGGGCTCAGCCACGGCGAGGAGGCCGCGGCCGTCACCTGCCGGTCCTGCCTGCATTCCACGCCCATCGAAGGCGGCTGGCACTGCGCGCGTCACGACCGGCTTCTCGACCCGGCCGACCAGCGCCGCGCCTGCGCCCGGCACCTGTTCATCCCCGATCTGGTCCCCGGCGAGGTGACCGACGCAGGCGAGGACTTCGTCTCCTACCGCATGCGCGACGGGTCGGCCTGGACCAACGACGCCCGCGAAGAGGAGGCCGCCACATGCTGACCCTGCGACCCTACCAGCAGGCCGCGATCAACTCGATCTACGGCTATTTCGAGAAGGAGAGCGGCAACCCGCTCGTCGTCATCCCCACGGCCGGCGGCAAGAGCCTCGTCATGGCCGCCTTCATCGACGGCGTGCTCAAGGCCTGGCCCGACCAGCGCGTGCTCGTCGTCACCCATGTGCGCGAGCTCATCGCGCAGAACCATGCCGAGATGCTGGGGCTCTGGCCCGAGGCGCCGGCGGGCATCTACTCGGCCGGTCTCGGCCGCCGCGACGCGCGGGCCCGGATCCTCTTCGCCGGCATCCAGTCGATCCACGACAAGGCGACGCGCATCGGCCATGCCGATCTGGTGCTGATCGACGAGGCCCATCTGATCCCCGGCCGGTCGAACACCATGTATCGCCGCTTCCTGACGGACCTTCAGGCGATCAACCCGGCGTTGAAGGTGATCGGACTGACGGCGACGCCCTTCCGGCTCGACAGCGGCATGCTGCACGAGGGCGAGAATGCGCTCTTCACCGACATCGCCTACGAGGTGTCGGTCCGCGACCTGATCGATCAGGGCTATCTCTCCCCGCTCATCTCGAAACAGACCAAGACCCGCCTCGACGTGACGGGCGTGGGGTCGCGCGGCGGCGAGTTCATCGCGCGCGATCTCGAGGACGCGGTCGACCAGGACGCCATCACGCGCGCGGCCGTGGCCGAGGTGATCGCCCATGGCGAGACGCGCCGGTCCTGGCTCGCCTTCTGCTCGGGCGTGCGCCACGCCACCCATGTCGCCGAGGAGTTCCGCCGCCGCGGGGTCAGCTGCGCGACGATCTTCGGCAAGACGCCGAAGGACGAGCGTGACCGGATCATCGCTTCCTTCAAGCGCGGCGAGATCAGGGCGCTGGCCTCGATGGGCGTGCTTACGACAGGCTTCAACGCGCCGGCCGTCGATCTGATCGCCATGCTGCGGCCCACCAAGTCGGCCGGGCTCTATGTGCAGATGGCAGGACGGGGCACGCGGCTCGCCAAGGGCAAGGAGAACTGCCTCGTTCTCGATTTCGCGGGGAATGTCCGCCGGCATGGTCCAATCGACCTCGTGCGGCCGAACCGGCCGGGCGGTCCGGGCGACGGGCCGCCGCCCACGAAGATCTGCCCCGAATGCGGGACCATCGTGGCCATCGCCGCCCTCGAATGCCCCGGCTGCGGCTTCGAGTTCCCCGGCCGCGAGGTGAAGCTCGAGCCGACCGCATCGACGATGGAGGTGCTGTCGACCGGTAAGCCGCAATGGGTCGGCGTCACCGACGTCACCTACAGCCGCCACGAGAAGCGCGGCGGGCGGGTCTCGCTCAAGGTAACCTACAGCTGCGGGTTCGCCTTCCACACGGAATGGGTCTG
Source organism: Albidovulum salinarum (assembly GCF_025673475.1). Lineage (NCBI taxonomy): Bacteria > Pseudomonadati > Pseudomonadota > Alphaproteobacteria > Rhodobacterales > Paracoccaceae > Albidovulum > Albidovulum salinarum. The sequence continues at coordinate 20,943 of NZ_JAOVQO010000014.1, forward strand.
CTTCGAGCACGACGGCTATCCGCGCCGGAAGGCCGCGAGCTGGTGGCGCGAGCGGGCGCCCGAGCTGGAGGTGCCCGAGTCAGTCGACGAGGCGCTCATCCTGGCCAACCGGCTGCGCCGCCCCACCGAGATCGCCGTCCGTCCCGCGGGCCGCTTCACCGAAATCACCGCCTACAGGTTCGCCCCATGCCTTACGTCCGTGCCGGGCTCTGCGCCGTCTGCCATCGAGAACCCCGCGGCTGGGGGTGGTTCGACGCGCGCTTCCGCATCTCCGACCCGCGGCGCGACACGAGCCGCAGAGACCTCTGCTGCCGGGCTTGCCAGGACATCTGTCACCGGAGGTCGGGCATGATCGATCCAACCCCCAATGAGACGGCGGCCATGGTCGAGGGCGGCAAGGCCGGCGGCGCATATCTCGACAGCCTCGGCCGGACCGATCTCGCCCAGCTGAGCGAGGCGGAGTGGGACACCTTCGTCGAGGTGATCGTCACCGGCTACTGCGACCACCTGCGTGAGCTGGCGTCGAAGGACCGCGCGCGGCTCGACGGCATGATCCCGGAGGTGCCGTTCTGATGGCGGACACCTCGTGGATGGCGCGCGTGGGCGCGCGCCTCGTGACCAACGGCTACGCGATCCTGCCGATCGCGCCCGGCACCAAGAAACCCGGCCAGTTCGCCCGCGCGGCTTGGCATGACTACCCGCAGTGGAACCGGCATGCGAGCCGCGACACGACCGAGATCGAGGTCGCGACGTGGTCGACCTGGCCCGACTGCGGGGTCGGGATCGTCGGCGGTGCGGTTGCGGCACTCGACATCGACATCGCCGAGGATGGCGAGCTGGCGCTGCGCATCGAGCGGCTGGCCCGCGAACAGTTGGGTGATACTCCGGCGCTCAGGATCGGCAAGCCGCCGAAGCGGCTCCTGGTCTATCGCACGCGAGAGCCCTTCGCCGGGATTCGGCGCGCGCCGCTGGAAGTCCTCTGCCTCGGGCAGCAGTTCGTGGCCTATGCCGAGCATCCCGACACCGGCCGGCCCTATGCCTGGCCGGACGAGGGGCTTGCGGATCTCGACATCGAGAGTCTGCCCGAGATCGACGGCGACCGTGCGGCGGCCTTCCTCGACGAGGCGCTGGCGCTGATCCCGCCCGAGCTGCGGCCGAAGAGCCTCGGCGCGAAGGGGGCGAACGGGGCCGGACATCCGTGTCTGCCGGCGCATGCGCAGGCTGGCACGCTGGCCGCGATCCGGAGCGCGCTCGCCTGGTTGCCGAACGCAGAGCTCGACTACGACAGCTGGATGCGCATCGGCATGGCGCTGAAGGGCGCGCTGGGTGAGGAGGGTGCTGCGCTCTTCGCCGACTGGTCGGCGCAGGCGGCCAAGAACGATCCGGCCGCGACGGCCAAGGCATGGACGAGCTTCAGGCCCGCGCGGATCGGCGCCGGCACGATCTATCACCTCGCCATGGAGAAGGGGTGGCGTCCTGACCCCGACCTGCTGCTCGACGGCAGTCAGAAGGCTTGTGCGGCCGACGAGCATCCCGCGGCGGGACTCCTCGCGCGGCTCGCCCAGCCCGAAGCCCCGATGCCGATCCTTCCGCCTGCGCCATCGTTCACGCTGACGATCCCGGGCGGGCTCGCGGGCGATCTCGCGCGCTACATGATCGATACCGCGCGCAGACCGCAGCCGCTTCTCGCGGTGGGCGCCAGCCTCTGCGCCCTCGGCGCGCTGATGGGGCGGCGCTACCGCACCACCACCGATTTGCGCACGAACCTCTACATCGTCGGCATCGCGGACAGCGGATCGGGCAAGAACCACGCCCGCGAGGTCGTCAACGAACTGTTCTTCGAGGCCGGACTCGCGCACCACCTCGGCGGCAACAAGATCGCCTCGGGCGCGGGGCTCCTGACCGCGCTCCACCGTCAGCCGGCGATCCTGTTCCAGATCGACGAGTTCGGCATGTTCCTCGCGGCGGCGGCCGACCGGAAGCGCAGCCCGCGCCATGTCACCGAGATCCTGGACAACATGACCGAACTCTTCACCGCGGCCTGCGGGGTCTTCCTCGGCGCGGAATACGCGAACCGGGACGGCTCGAACGAGCGGCGCGACATCGTCCAGCCCTGCCTCTGCGTCTACGGCACGACGACGCCGCTGCATTTCTGGGGGGCGCTGCAGGGCGCCAATGTCGTCGACGGTTCGCTCGCCCGGTTCATCATCCTGCCGAGCGAGGAGGACTATCCGGACGAGAACCGCCGTGCCGGGCTGCGCACGTCGCCACGACCGCTGATCGAGGAGCTGCAGCGGCTCGCCGAAGGCGGCGGCCGGGCGAGCGGCAACCTGGCCGGCAAGACCTCCGGGCCCGAGACCGCCGTCGATCCGATGACCGTGCCGATGGACGACGACGCGCAGGCGCGCTTCGACGCGCTCGGCGAGGAGATCACGGCCGAGCTCAGGGCCGCAGCCGGCACGTTCCACACGCCGATCCTCGCCCGGATCGCGGAGAACGCGGCCAAGGTCGCGCTCGTCCTGGCCGTGGGGCGCGATGCGGCCCACCCCGTCATCCGACTCGAGGAAGCCGTCTGGGCCATCGAGTTCGTGCGCCATTTCGCCCGGCGCACCATCGATGCCGTCGAGCGCCATGTCGCCGACACCGAGACCGAGGCGCATCTGAAACGCCTGCGCGAGATCATCCGCAAGGCGGGGTCGGCCGGCGTCACCAAGTCCGAGCTGACCCGCGCCTCACAATGGCTCCGGGCGCGCGACCGCGACGACATCCTGCTCACGCTGGTCGAGAGCGGCGACATCGTGACGGTCGAGCAGGAGACCGGGGGTCGGAAGGCCATGCGCTTCCAGGCGCTGCGGTGAGGGTCGGGACCATGCTTCCTTCAACCGCCCCCATCCTTCATTTGAAGGAAGTCCCCGGACAAGTCGCCGTCCCGCAACGGAAATCCGGCGCGCGGGGCTTCTTTCAATATTTCACGCAAGGACCCTCGCGCGCATGGATGGGGAGCGACGCCACAGACATACCCCATGAAGTAACTGAAATATTGAAAGAAGAGATTTATCCTCATTCTACCAATGGCTTGCGGCCCCACTTCCTTCAAGCGGACGGGGTGAAGCCATTGAAGGAGGCGCCGGGCGCTCCCGGCATCGACAACGTGATCCTGACCAGACCTCGCGATCTCGGCCTGGGCGCGCGTGCTGCCCTCACCAGGCAACCGTGCCGCCCCGGCCTCCCAATCGAAGAGGAGGTCGTCATGGACCGCTCCCCACTCATCGCCCCGGCGCCTCTCACGGCTGCCGGCAAACTCGACCGCTGCATTCTCGCGCTGGATCTCGGCACCAGCACCGGCTGGGCGTTGCGCTCGGCCGAAGGGCTGATCACCAGCGGGACCGCGAGCTTCAGACCCGGCCGCTATGACGGTGGCGGCATGCGCTATCTGCGCTTCACCAACTGGCTCACCGAGATCGACCGCCTGTCAGGACCGATCGCCGCCATCTGGTTCGAGGAGGTCCGCCGCCACGCCGGAACCGATGCGGCCCATGTCTATGGAGGGCTCATGGCCACGCTCACGGCATGGGCGGAACTGCGGGGCGTGCCCTATGCCGGCGTCCCTGTCGGCACGATCAAGCGCCACGCCACGGGCAAGGGCAACGCGCCGAAGGAGGCGATGATCGCAGCCGCGCGGGCCAGGGGCTTCAGCCCCGCCGATGACAACGAGGCCGACGCCATTGCGCTCCTTCTCTGGGCGATCGAGACGAACGGGGGTGTCGCATGAGGTGGCATCCCAAGGGCTACGGCGGCCAGCGCCGGGATCCGGACCAGGTGAAGCGCGACGGCTGGCGCGAGCAGGGTCTGCTTGCCGTCTCGCTCGAGGATGCGCGGCTGACATGGCCGGAACGCGAACTCGTCCGCCAGCTCGGCGAAAAGCTCTACGGGCCGCGCCTCTCGGACGAGGGAGGGCGCCATGGATAAGTGGACCCCGTCCCTCGTCGAGGCCCGTCTTGCCGAAGCGGCCTTCGTTCTCAAGCGCCTGCCCGAGCCACGGCGGCAGGGCTACTTCAGCACATGGCCCGAGATCATCCACTCCTTCGCCGACAAGGTGGGCCAGGAGCCGAAGCCCATGCGGGTGCTGCCCTCGCCGCAGGCGATCAGCCGGATGGAGGAGACGCTGACCTGGACCGCCTGCCTCGACCCCGTCGACGGCAAGATCGTCTGGATGCGTGCCCATGGCGAGCGGTGGAAGACCATCTGCTGGACGGTCGGGCTGCAACGCTCGGCCGCCCACCAGCACTGGCTCTACGGGCTCTGCGTCATCTCGCTGAAGCTCAACCGGCGTCGGTTCAACCGCAACCTGTCGAAGCGGCGCGTGATCGAACTGGCTGGTGGCGCGTAGCTCTGCGCGCCGGAGGGGAAGGTGTGCGGCGGACAGTTTTCGACGGGACAGAAAACCGGCTCAGGGGCTAAGTTCGGGATAAGCTCGGGAGAGGCGCGCGCGGGCAATCGATTACCCCCAAACGATCGTATTGTGCGGGTCCTTCCCGGGCTGAAACGTATACGGGCGGGCTTGGCGCGACGCTTTCCCAGTGACGCCTGCGGGAATAGCCGTTTCGTTTCGCTTGGGCCGAGCGCTCAATGAACACAGGGCCTGACGGTGCGCCGACGTCCGCCTGAAGCGAAGTGGACATTGGACCCAATTTCGCTTTCGCGGACATCCGGTTCGTTTCGGGCGCCACCCCGTTTCGCTTCGACCTCCAGCTCAGGATCCAGCAATGGACGTCGTCGACCTGCCGCTTGCGCAGATCATTCCCTATGCGCGCAACCCGCGGCGCAACGAGAAGGCAGTGGCGACGGTCGCGGCCTCGATCGCCGAGTTCGGGTGGCGCCAGCCGATCGTGGTCGACGAGGCCATGGTCGTGCTGGCCGGCCATACCCGGCTCGAGGCGGCGCGCCAGCTCGGGCTCGAGACCGCACCTGTGCACATCGCGCGAGGACTCTCCGAGGCCCAGACCCGGGCGTTCCGGATCATGGACAACCGCTCGAGCGAGAACGCCGAGTGGGACAACGAGTTGCTGGGCCTGGAACTCGGCGATCTGCTTGCGGCCGAGTTCGATCTCGGCCTCACCGGGTTCACCGACGAAGAGCTTGATGCCCTGATGAATGGGCTTAAGGACTGTGCGGTCGGGGCGCAGGACGGTGAGGATGACGTTCCCGCGGTCCCGGAAGATCCCGTCAGCCGGCCGGGCGATCTCTGGATCCTCGGCAACCACCGACTGCTTTGTGGTGACAGCACCTTGGCCACCGATGTCGAGCGGTTGCTTGGGACGGTCAAGCCGCTCCTGATGGTGACCGACCCGCCCTACGGGGTGGAGTACGACCCGGGCTGGCGGAACCAGGCGGGCGCAGCGAAGACCCGGCGCACCGGCAAGGTGCTGAACGACGATCGCGCCGACTGGCGTGAGGCCTGGGCGCTGTTTCCAGGCGATGTGGCGTACGTCTGGCACGGGGCCCTGCATGCGGCAACCGTGGCCGAGAGCCTCGAAGCGGCGGGCTTTGCTGTCCGCTCCCAGATCATCTGGGCCAAGGACAGGCTGGTCCTGAGCCGGGGCGACTACCATTGGCAGCATGAGCCCTGCTGGTACGCAGTGAAAAAGTCCGGCAAGGGCCACTGGGCCGGCGACCGCAAGCAGACGACGCTCTGGCAGATATCCGGGCGTGATCAGGACACGGACACGGTGCACGGGACGCAGAAGCCCGTTGATTGCATGCGGCGCCCGGTCCTTAACAACTCGAGCCCGGGGCAGGCGATCTACGAGCCGTTCATGGGGTCGGGTACGACGCTGATCGCGGCAGAGACAACGGGCAGGGTCTGCCTCGGGATCGAGCTGAACCCGGCTTACGTCGATGTCTCGGTCGAGCGGTGGCAGCAGTTCACCGGCCAGGACGCGGTGCTCGATCAAGACGGGCGCAGCTTCGACGATGTGACGTCAGGACGGGTTCGCCCCGATCAGTCTGAGCGCGGCGGCGCCGGCTCCGCCGCGTCTGACTCGTCGGCGGCATAGAACCGGATATCCGAGATGGCGATATCGGCCTCGAACTCCCGGCCGATGGCCACGATGCCGATCCGGCGGAGCCGGGCGAGGTTCAGCGGCCACCCGGTGCGGTGCGGGATGAAACTGTCAAAGGGCAGGCTGACAGTCGTCCAATCCGGCGGTGCCCGGAAGCTCTGACGGTAGGACTCCCATGGCCGCCGGACCTTGGAGGTCCGCAGGTGCAGGTTGTAGACTTCGCCATTGCCGAACACCTCGAGACGGATTCCGGTCCAGCGGCGTGCGTCGACTTCCCCGCCGGCGTCACCGAGATCGAGGGCGACCTGCAGGAAGCCACCATTGTTGTCGAGGCTGACGCCGCCAGTCATTCGGATGGCCTCGCGCCCTGCGACGATCTCGCGCGACATGCGTCCCGCGGAAATCCCGCCCATCACGCGGTCGGAGATGAGGGCCCAGCCGTTCCCGGTGACGGCGAGCGGCGGGTCGAACCGCAAGTCGTCGATGATCTCAGAGGCGTCCGTTGAGACGAGGCGTTTGTCTTCCATGCGAGGAGAGTTAGGCATGCCTGATCGGGACGCAATCCCGGCCGTGCATCGGCAGTCAAGAGTCATGTCCCTCGTAGAATCCATCACCAACGTGCTGGTGGGCTACGGCTTTGCCGTCGTGACGCAAATCCTGATCTTTCCGGTCTTCGGGCTGCACACGACGCTTGCGCAGAACCTGAAGATGGGTGCGGTGTTCACGGTGGTCAGCATCGCGCGCTCCTATCTCCTGCGCCGGCTGTTCGAGGCGATCCGCATCCATGAGCCCAAGTCGCTGCATGACGGAATGAGGGTGACGCGTGCTCGTCCGGTGAAATACACTCGCTTCCAGAGGGAGGAACCGAGCGCATGTCGGACGCACAGGAGCACTGGGACGGGGTCTATGGCGCACGGTCGGAAGGCGAACTGACCTGGTTCGAGGCCACGCCCGCTCTGTCGCTCGAACTCGTCCGTGCGCATCTGCATCCGGGCGATCCGTTCATCGATATCGGTGCTGGCGCGTCTCGTCTCGTCGATGTCCTGCTCGAGGAAGGCTTCGGTCCTATCACCGTGCTGGACCTGTCGGGCGCCGCATTGGCGGTCAGCCGGCAGCGTCTCGGCGCACTCGGCGACGACGTGGCCTGGATCGAGGCGGACATCACGACGTGGGAGCCAGACCGAACCTACGCCGTCTGGCACGACCGTGCGGTTTTCCACTTCCTGACCGCGGCTGACGACCGTGACGGTTACGTCCGCGCACTGTCCGCTGCCCTGCGCCCGGGCGGGATCGCGATCATCGCTACCTTCGCGGAGGACGGACCGGAGAAGTGCTCGGGCCTGCCCGTGGTACGCTATGCACCCGAGGCGCTGGCGCTGGAACTCGACAGTCTGCTACCGGGCCGGTTCGAGACGCTGGACGCAAGACGCCACATGCACATCACACCGAAGGGCAACCGCCAGAGCTTTCAGTACAGCGTGTTCCGTAGGAGAGATCGCTGAGACGAGAGCCGCCGCCCCATACGGGATGGCGGCATCGGTGTCCGCGCTACGAGGCGTCAGTCGCACGGCACGCTGTAGACCCGGCCGCGGCCCTCGACCTTCTCGGAGGTCACTTCGAGCCCGAGCTTCTTCTTGAGCGCTCCGGCAAACGCACCGCGGACCGTGTGCGGCTGCCAGCCCGTGGCTTCGACGATCTCGCCGATGGTGGCGCCACCCTCGGTGCGGAGCATCTCGATCAGGGTTTCCTGCTTGGTGCCCTTCCGGCATTGGACAGGGGCGGGCGGCGTCTCAGTCGGCGGCGCCTCGTCCTGCTCCTCCGTGATCCCGAGGGTGCTGTAGGCCAGCGGTGTGGCGCGCAGCGTGATCGGGCCGCGCTCCTCGTCGTGTCGCCAGACGGTGTTGAGATGCACTGCGGCGATTTCCTCGATCAGGCCCTGCTTCAGGAGGCTCTTGCAGACGTTGCCGACGGCGCTACCCTTGAGGCTGGCGGTGACGGGAAAGATAGCCCCGTCATCGCGGGCGCAGGCGGTGGACAGGATGACGGCTTGCGCGTCGGAAAGCTGGATCTGGCTCATGGGGTCGTCTCCGTTTTCGTGGCCCGCGTCGTGCGGCGCCTTCTACGACCCCGAGCCACGCAGGGCGCGCGGCGGGAGTTACGACTCGGCCGGAGATCACGCGGCGTGTTCACCCTCTCCAAAAGCGCTGTCGGTGATGCGCTTCAGGAGGCTGGCGTAGTGTTCGAGGGTGCCGACGTGGCTCCAGTTGATCTCGTCCGGGTGAGCGTTGAAGTGGTCCTCGCTGAACGCCTGCAGCCGGGCGAGCATCTCGTCGATCTCGGCCTTCTTGCCGACGAACGCGGCGAGCGCCGCTTCCCTGTTGCGCCGGGCCTTCTCGGCGCGGAGTTCGTGGCGCGGGGTAGTGATCGGGTTGAGGCGGGTCATGGCCGTGGCTCCTTCGGATGCGTCGCTTCGTTGGATGCAGGTTCGCTCCGAGGGCCGGCTCTATCCAGTCTAATCGGAGCAATATCAGTGCTTTGATCGACGCGAGGGGATCATCAAGTGTCATCGTCGGCGCAGTCGATCGGGGTCATCGCGAAGCTCCTCGATCTCTCGGAGCGCCGTGTGCAGCAACTGAGCCGCGATGGCGTGATCCCCAAGGCGACGCGGGGGCAGTATGACCTGATCGGGTCGGTCCGCGGCTACGTGCGCTACCTCCGCGATCAGGCCGCGAAGGCGCAGGCCGGCGCGCCCGACTACGCGTCGGAACGCGCGCGGTTCATTCGGGCACGGGCCGATCTCGCGGAGATGGAGGCCGAAGAGAAGCGCGGCAGCGTCCTCGCGGCCGAGGACGTGGAGGAGGCCTGGATCGCGGTGCTGGCGCTTCTGCGGACGCGGATGCTGGCACTCCCGGATCGGCTCGCACCGATCGTCCATCAACAGACCACGGTCGCTGACACCCGGAGCCTGATCCGCGCCGCCATCCGCGAAGTGCTCGACGATCTCGCGGAGACCCATGTCGCGCCAGTCCCAGAGCCCGAGCCTGACCCTGAGGGGGACTCCAATCCTAAGGCAGACGGTGAGGCGGGCGCTCTCGGTGCTGCGGCCGCCGCCGGAGCTGACGATCAGTGACTGGGCGGACCGGAACCGCCGGCTGAGTTCGGAGGCCAGCGCTGAGCCTGGCCAGTGGCGCACGAGCCGCGCGGAATACCAGCGCGGGATCATGGAGGCGATTTCCGACCCGGGAACGGAAACCGTCGTCATCATGTCCTCGGCGCAGGTTGGGAAGACCGAGATCCTGAACAACGCTGCGGGCTATCACATCGACCAGGACCCGGCGCCGATCATGGTGGTGATGCCCACGGAGCGCGACGCGGAGACCTGGTCGAAGGACCGCTTCTCGCCGATGGCGCGGGACACGCCGTGCCTCGCGGGCAAGATCGCCGATCCGAAGTCCCGGGATGGCACAAACAAGATCCTGCACAAGCGGTTCCCGGGTGGGCATCTGACGATCGTCGGGGCCAACGCACCTTCCGGCCTGGCGAGCCGCCCGATCCGGCTTCTCATGTGCGACGAGGTCGATCGGTATCCATTCAGCGCGGGGGCCGAGGGCGACCCGGTGAACCTCGCGCGAAAGCGCACGGTCACCTTCTGGAACCGCAAGATCGTCCTTGTCTCTACGCCGACGAACAAGGGCGCGAGCCGGATCGAGGCGGCCTTCGAGGAAAGCGATCAGCGGCAGTTCTGGGTCCCGTGCCCGGACTGCAATGCCGAACAGATCCTGACCTGGACGCAGGTCCGCTGGGACAAGGGCGACGACGGCGCACATCGTCCCGAAACCGCGCGGTATCACTGCATCGAGTGCGAAGCGGCATGGCGGGACGAGACCCGTTGGGCGGCGGTGAGCCGGGGTCGCTGGATTGCGAACCGACCCTTCGCGCGGGCTGCCGGGTTCCATCTCAACGAGATCTACTCGCCTTGGGTACGGCTCGAGGCGATGGTGCGGAGCTTCCTCTCGGCCCGGGCCGGGGGCGACGAGGCGATGAAGACCTTCGTGAACACGGCCCTAGGCGAGACCTGGATGGAGACCGGCGAGGCCCCCGACTGGCAGCGGTTGGCCGACCGGCGCGAGGCATGGTCCCCGGGCACGGTGCCTGAGTGCGGTCTGTTCCTCACCGCGGGCGCCGACGTCCAGAAGGACAGGATCGAGGTCGATGTCTGGGCCTGGGGCCGGGGTCTGGAAAGCTGGCTCGTCGATCACCTCGTGCTCGAGGGCGGGCCCGGAGATCCGGCCTGCTGGCAGCAGCTGACCGACCTGTTGGCGCGGACATGGACGCACGCCTCTGGCCAGCCGATGGTCCTCGCGCGGCTCGCGATCGATACCGGCTACGAGACCAGTGCGGTCTATGCATGGTCACGCAGGGTAGGCTTCGCGCAGGTGGCGCCGGTGAAGGGCGTCGAGGGGTTCACGCGAACGAGTCCGGTGACCGGGCCGACCTACGTCGATGCGACAGTCGCGGGCAAACGGCTCCGGCGCGGGGCCCGGCTCTGGACTGTCGCCACATCGACCTTCAAGGCCGAGACCTACCGCTTCCTGCGGCAGGATCGGCCGACGCGGGAAGAACAGGCCGCCGGCGCGCAGTGCCCGCCCGGCACGATCCATCTGCCGGAATGGGCGGACGGCGAATGGCTGAAGCAGCTGACCGCCGAGCAGCTGGTCACCGTGCGGACGAAACGCGGCTTCGCGCGGTTGGAATGGCAGAAGTTGCGCGAGCGCAACGAGGCGCTGGACACGCGCGTATATGCTCGTGCGGCCGCGTGGATCCTCGGGGCGGATCGCTGGCCCGAGACGCGGTGGGCCGATCTGGAAACACAACTCGGGGTAGCGAAATCGGACGGGCCCGAGGCCGGTGCGGCAACCGCGCCATCCATCCAGACACGACCAACGCCGCGCCGGCGCACGGTGCGGTCAAGCTACATGGGGTGAGTAGGAAGGGATCAGTTGAGCCGCGTGGCCCGGCTGCGCTGGAAGGCCTCGTAGGCGGTCTTGCGCCGCGCAGCGATTCTCCGGACGCGTTTAACAATCTCGGCCTCGCCGAAATCGGTCGGATGAAACGGCCCGCCATGCCAGTGCAGCATCTCCTTGTGTCGTGGATGCTGGCGGTTCGAAACCGCCTCGAGGAATTCCATGAATCCGGGTGGCCCTCCGACGTCTTCGGGTGGGCAGCGGTGTTCACCGCCGAGGAACACCGGGTAATCGATACCGGGGGCGGTTGGCTCCACCGCCTCGATCACGACGCGGTGCCGCCAGTCGTCCCCGAAATCATACGTATAGAGCAGCTCCGTGACGCCGCGGTTGACCAGGGTTGAGAGGCGCAAGCCCTTGGCCTGGTAGACCTTGTGGCCCCAGAGCGCATCGTCGGGATCGGGCTCGCCGTAGACCCGGTCGCCCAGGGCAAACTGATAGAGGTGAAAGTCCTCCCAGGGCATGACCGCCTGGATGAGCTCGTGGAGCGCGCGCAGGTTGGTCGAGAGGCTGACCTCGAAGCGGCGCCAGATGCGCGGTTCGAGATCTTCGAGGTCGATGCGGATCCGGGCGATCTGGTCGGTCATGGGTGCCTTTTGCCGAGTGGGGCTGGCCTGACGATAGAAGGTGGGCGGAATGCCGACAATCACAGAGCTCCGCAGCCGCCGCGAGGCGCTGTCCGCGCAGCGGTCGTCGGGCGTGGCGCGGGTCAGCTATGACGGCAAGACCGTGGACTATCGCAGCGTGGCCGAAATCGACCGGGCCATCGAGGCGCTGGATCGCGAGATCGCCGCGGCAGAGGGGCGTCGGATCGTCCGGCATGTGCGCGTGACGACGGCGAAGGGGCTCTGAGCGATGGGTCTTTTCGATCGCTTCCGCCGCCGACCCATCGGCGGCCCATCAGCCGTGCGCGCCCGTCTCGAAGGCGACATGGCGAAGCGCCGGCTGCGCGGCTGGAACCCGCCGTTGGAGAACATCAACGCGCTGGTCGCCTCCGGAGGTCCGCGGCTGCTGGCGCGGTCCCGCGAGCTGGTGGTGACCAACGGCTATGCCGCCAACGCCTGCGAGGCCTTCGCCGCGAACCTCGTCGGCGACGGGATCAAGCCGTCCTCGCTGATCGGGGACGCCGGACTTCGAGACGAGGTGCAGCAGCTCTGGCTCGCCTGGACCGACGAGGCCGATGCGGACGGGCTGACCGACTTCTACGGCCTCCAGGCCATGGTTGCGCGTGAGATGTTCGTCGCCGGCGAGTGCTTCGTCCGGCTGCGCCCAAGACGCGCCGAGGACGGGCTGCTGGTCCCGCTCCAGCTGCAGCTTCTCCAATCCGAGATGCTGCCCTTCGAGAAGACCGAGACCGCGGCGAACGGCAATCGCATCCGCTGCGGGATCGAGTTCGATGCGATCGGGCGGCGCGTGGCCTATCACTTCCGCAGGCGCCATCCGGGCGACAGCACCGATCAGGGCGCAGTGATCCCGGAGACGGTGCGCGTGCCGGCGACAGACGTGCTCCACGTCTACCGCCCCATCGACGCGGGCCAGATCCGCGGACTGCCGCACATCGCGCCGGCCATGGTGCGGCTGTTCCTCCTGGACCAGTACGACGACGCCGAGCTCGACCGGAAGAAGACCGCGGCGATGTTCGCGGGCTTCATCACCAAGACCGCGCCGGAAGAGCCCATGATGGGCGAGGCCGAGGCGGATCTCGACGGGGCCGCGATCGCCAGCCTCGAGCCCGGCACGATGCAGGTGCTGCTGCCGGGCGAGGACGTGAAGTTCTCGTCTCCGGCCGATGTCGGCAGCAGCTACGAGGCGTTCCAGTACAGGACGCTGCTCTCGGTCGCCGCCTCGCTGGGGCTGCCCTATCACCTCGTCACCGGCGATGTCCGGCAGGCGAACTACTCGAGCCTCCGGGCCGAACTCGTGGAGTTCCGGTGCCGCATCGGCCAGCTCCAGCACGGCGTGATCGTGCACCAGCTCTGCCGTTCGGTCTGGCTGCGCTGGCTGGAGACGGCGGTACTGTCGGGCGCGCTCGACGCCGATCCGGCAGAGGTGCGGCCGGTGCAGTGGATCCCGCCGCGCTGGGACTGGGTCGATCCCTTGAAGGACATCCAGGCGCAGGTCCTGGCGATGGAGGCGGGCATCACGTCGCGGCGCAAGGTGGTCGAGGCCACGGGCTACGACATCGAGGAAGTCGACCGCGAGAACGCGGCCGACGCCGCGCGCGCGACGGGTCTCGGCCTGCGCTACCGAGCGAGCCCCGGCGAGACGCAGGGCGCACGGGCAACGCCGGCGACGCGGGCCGAGCCCGGCGATGGCGCCGACAACGACACGGACGACGGCGCGGCGGCAACCGGTCCGGCCACCGAACAGGAGTGACGACATGGCAAGCTGGTATGCGATCCGCGCCCGGGGGACCGGTGCGGAAGTGGCGATCTATGACGAGATCGGCGCCTACGGGGTCTCGGCGAAGGGGTTCCTGGCAGAACTGGGCGCGCTGCCCGAGGGCACGCCCGTCGACCTGCGACTGAACAGCCCCGGCGGCTCGGTCTTCGACGCGGTCGCGATCCACAACGCGATCAAGCGCCACGAGGGCACGATCACCGTCTGGATCGACGGCATCGCTGCCTCGGCTGCTTCCTACATTGCCATGGCAGGCGACGAGATCGTCATGCCCGAGAACGCGTTCCTGATGATCCACGATCCGGCCGGCCTCGTCATGGGCACGGCCGAGGACATGCGCGCCATGGCCGAGGCGCTCGACAAGGTGAAGGGCAGCCTCGTCTCCGGCTACGCCGCAAAATCCGGCCGGACGCCGGAAGAAGTGTCCGCGCTAATGGCGTCCGAGACCTGGTTCGATGCGTCAGACGCGGTGGCGCAGGGCTTCGCCGACCGGCTGATCGAGCCCGTCCGCATCGCAGCAGCCTTCGACATCGGGCGCTTCCGTAACGCGCCTCCAGTGTTGGTCGAAGCGATCGAGGCTGAGCCGGAGCCAGACGACGAGAGCGACGGCGAGGTCACCGTGGCCACCGACGACGTCGCCGACGGCGATCAGGTCGAGGACGCCGAGGACGAGCAGACTGCCGCCTCCGATGCCCCGCGACCGCCGGCCGAGACGCCGCCTCCGTGCGGCGCACCGCCCGATCCTGCCGAGATCCGGGCCGAGGCCATCGGGCACGCCCGGGCCGTCGTCGATCTCTGCCGTCTTGCGGGCCAGCCGCAGTTGGCCGGTCGCTTCCTCGAAGCGGACGCGAGCCTCGACGAGGTGCGCGCCGCGCTCCTCGCCGCGAAGGCCGAGAGCGAGCCCGAGATTGCGTCCCATCACCCGCAGCCCGGCCGGTCCTCGGCCGCGCGCCCCTGGGGCGAGATAATCGCCCGCACCTTCAAGCTGAAAGGATGACACCATGACCACGCTGGTCGAAGGTACCCACCCCGGCGGCTTCCTCGTCTGGGAAGCCTTCCGCGACTACACCCGCGAGACGGTCACCGTCGCCGCGGGCACGCTCGAGCCCGGCACGGTGCTCGGCCGGATCACCGCCTCGGGCAACTACGCGGCCCATGATCCGGCCGCCGTCGACGGCACCGAGACCGCTGTCGCCGTGCTCTGGGGCAAGGCGGATGCGTCCGGTGGCGATGCGCCGGCCGTCGCCGTCGTTCGCGGCCCCGCCATCGTCAACCGCCACGACCTCGTCTTCGCCGGCACGCCCAGCGAGGCCGAGATCGAGGCCGCCCATACGGCGCTCCTCGCCGCGGGCATCCTCGTCCGCTGACCCAATCCCGACAGGAGGCATCCTCATGGCCACCATGGACATCTTCGAAGGCGATGCCTTCACCATCATCGAGCTCACCCGCGCGCTCGAGAACATCCCCTACAAGCCCGCGCTTCTCTCCGGCTCGGCCCTCTTCAGCCCGCGCGGCGTGCGCTCCCGCACCGTCGTGATCGAAAGCCGCGACGGGACCCTGTCGCTGATCCCGTTCTCGGAGCGTGGCTCGGCCTACGAGCAGCAGGTGCCCGACAGGCGCGAGATGCGCGCCTTCGTCTGCCGGCAGTTCAAGAAGCAGGACGTGCTCTGGGCCTCCGAGATCCAGTCGGTCCGCGACTTCGGCTCGGAGAACGCCACCCAGCAGGTGCAGACCGAGGTCGCCTACCGGCTCAGGAAGCTCCGCCAGGACGCCGAGACGACCTTCGAGTACCACCTTCTGAACGGCATCCAGGGGCTGGTGAAGGACCCGAAGGACCACGCGACGGTCGTGAACTACTTCACCGAGTTCGGTATCACGCCGGCGGCCGAGATCGACTTCGACCTCGACAACGCGAGCCCGGCCTCCGGCGCGCTGCGGAAACGCTGCCAGGCGCTGATCGAGAGCGTCGAGGACTCCATGGGCGGGCTCTCGGCTGGCGCCGTGCAGGTCCGCGCCGAATGCGGTTCGGCCTTCTTCGCCGATCTCGTCGCCCACAAGGAGGTGCGGGAGACCTACCTCAACACCGCCGCGGCGGCCGATCTGCGCGGCCGGGTGGCCGATGAGGTCAGCTTCGGCGGCATCACCTTCCGCCGCTACCGGGGCGGGGTGGGCTTCACGGTGCCGACCGACAAGGCGTTCTTCTATCCCGAGGGCATCGAGGGGCTCTTCGAGATCTACTACGCCCCCGCCGACACCTTCGAGACGGTCAACACCCTCGGCCAGCCGCTCTATGCGCGCACGATCCCCGACCGGGATCGCGACGAGTGGGTGCGCCTGGAGATCGAGAGTAATCCGCTCCCGATTTGCACCCGGCCGCAGGTGCTGCGCTCGGCAAGGCGGACCTGATGACCGCCTTCGCCGTTGCCCTCGACGCGCTCTTTGCGGATGCGCATCTCGCGCGCGACGTCGTCTACACCGCCGAAGGTGGCGCGCCCGCACTGGTCCGCGCCATCCTGCGCCGGCCGGACGACGTCACCAACTTCGGCGAGGCGCGCGTCTGGTCGGAGACCACCCGGTTGGATCTGCGTCTCGCCGAGGTCGCGAACCCGCGCCCTGGCGACCGCATCGAGATCGACGGCGAGGCCTTCCTCATTCAGGGCGAGCCTGTGCGCGACCGCGAGCGGCTCGTCTGGACCGTGGATCTGCGCCTGGCGTGACAGTGATGAAGCTGAGGCTCGACATCACGCCCGATCTCGTCGCCGCCATGGCCGCCGAGGTGAAGGCCGGCGAAAAGGCAGTGACCGCCGCCATGCGCGAGGCTGGGACCGGGCTAAAGACCGCCTGGCGTGGCCAGATCACTGGTGCTCGGCTCGGCCGGCGGCTCGCGAATTCGATCCGTAGCCAAACCTATCCGGAGGCCGGCGAGAGCCTGAACGCCGCGGCGCTAGTCTGGTCGAAGGCGCCCGTCATCGTCGGCGCCCACGACGCTGGCCCGCTGATCCGGTCGAAGGACGGGTTCTGGCTGGCGATCCCGACCGAAGCCGCCGGCCGCGGCCTTCGCGAAGCCAAGCTCACCCCCGGTGAGTGGGAGCGCCGCCGCGGCCTGCGCCTCCGCTTCGTCTACCGCCGCCGCGGCCCGAGCCTGCTCGTCGCCGACCGCGCCCGCATCAACACCCGCGGCCAGGCGGTGGCGTCGCGCGCCAAGACCGGCCGCAACCAGGTCACCGCGCCAATCTTCCTGCTGGTGCAGCAAGTCAAGCTGCCAAAGCGGCTGGAACTAGCGCGGGATGCAGACCGGGCGTTGGACAGTGTGCCGGGGCTGATTGTGGCGAACTGGGTGGAAGAGCGTATCAACTGAAGAAGTGGCGCGCCACCGCGCTAGCTGAGGATCGTCAGTGTTTCTTTGACCGTCAGCAAGAGTCGCTTCTGGAATTCGGCGATGAAACTGGGCAAGCGCATGTTGATCTTATCTTCATTGCCGTAAAAGAGGTTTCTGCTGCCATATGATGTGAGGCGTCCGTTCTCACGGTCGGGCATGAGAATAAACCGCTCTTGCACGACTCCATTCACCCTAACTTCATAGACCTTGGGTTGTTCGTCAAAAAATCCGTCGTGGATGATCAGATTTCGGATGGCCTCCGTTTCCGTGATCAGATCGCAGGGCTCAAATAGCGTCCCGGTTTTATTGTTGAGTGAAATGCGACGCCGGTCGCCGAAGAGCTTGTTTTTAGACGCCAAACGAGGGTAGCGACTGAAATCTGTTCTTAGATGCTCGGCTTCAAAGACAAGTTTCGTGGCATAGTCCAGAAGGCTGTGCAGACGAATGTAGATCACGTTAATGAGGGCGATCAGCTTTGCGGTTACTGGTGAACCGATGTGCCGAATTCCATCCGGGCTGACGCTGGGGGGATAGAAGAGTTCTTCCAAGTTGAGCGTTTTGTAGAATTCGCCCTGAAGTTGGACGACCTCGATCAGTGCCTCCTGAATGCCAGAAACCAGCCTGCGGCAGTCATACAGGTACAGGAGTTTGTGAGTCGTCGGGTCGCTGTTTGCGCCAACGAGTTTTTCGAAGAGTTCACGGGAGATTGGCGCTTCTGAGTTTAGTCCGGCAGTCACGACCCACTCTGGAACTTTCGGTAGTATTGCGTGGTATTGTCCAATCCCATCGAAGATTTGTGCTGCAAGGGCATCGTGCATTCGAACACAAATATTCTCGATCTCATGGGAAAAATCACCAGTGCTGGCACGCCAGACTCCCTGGGGATCAAACGAAAAGTAGACCACGCCGCTGCGCGGGACGTCCGAAAGGGGAACGCCGTGCAGAGTAAGGTAGGTCGGTTGCCGATCCGAAGCGCTCATTTCTGTCGACTGACTGAACATGCGTTCAAAGCTACACGCACCAAATTTTCTTTGCCAGACAGTACTGTTAGCCGCCACAGCAACGCTCATCCAAAAATCGCTGGCCGCCAATGCCCACCTATCGCGAAACCATCCTCGCCGCGCTGCACGCGCGGCTTTTGGCGCTGCCCGCCGCGGCCCTCCGCGGTGACGTGTTGCCCGAGCGCGTGCCGGCAGAAGGGCTTCTGATCCTGCGCGATGGCGAGCCGGGGGAACCCGAGGTTACGCTCTCGCCGCTGGCCTACCACTACCAGCACCGCGCCGAGATCGAGGCAGTCGTGCAGGGTTCCGACCGCGACGCCGCCTTCGACACGCTGACTGCCAGCGTCGGCTCGGCACTCGCCACCGACCGCACGCTTGGCGGTCTGTGCGACTGGATCGAGGCGGAAGCGCCACGGACGGTCGACCTGCCTGTCGAGGGCGCGGCGAGTCTCAAGGCAGCCGTAATCCCGGTCGTGCTGCACTATTCGACGGCCGATCCGCTCGGCTGACCCCGACAATTCGAGGAGAACACAATGGCACGAGCCCAAGGGGCGCGGGCGCAGATGGCGCTTGCGTTCGAGACCGTCTATGGCACGCCGCCTGCGAGCGGCTTTGCGAAGATGCCCTTCGCCAGCACCACGCTCGGCGCCGAGCAGCCGCTCCTGAACTCCGAGCTTCTCGGCTACGGCCGCGATCCGCTGGCGCCGATCAAGGATGCGGTGACCGCGGACGGCGATGTCGTCGTGCCGCTCGACGCCGAGGCTTTCGGCTTCTGGCTGAAAGCTGCGTTCGGGCCGCCTGCCACGACAGGCACGGCGCCTGGGCCGTTCACGCACGAGTTCCAGTCGGGCGCCTGGACCCTGCCGAGCCTCTCAATAGAGACCGGCATGCCGGAGGTGCCGCGCTATGCGATGTATTCCGGCTGCGTGCTCGATCAGCTGACCTGGCAAATGCAGCGCTCGGGGCTGCTCACGGCCACCGCGCGGCTGGTGGCGCAGGGAGAAACGGTGGGCGCGACCACCAACGCCGGAACACCCGCCGCGCTGGAGCTGAAGCGATTCGGCCATTTCAACGGCTCGATCACCCGGAACGGAACCGCGCTCGGCAACGTGGTCTCGGCCGACATCACCTATGCCAACAACCTCGACCGGATCGAGACCATCCGCAGCGATGGCCGGATCGACGGCGCAGACCCGTCCATCGCGGAGCTGACAGGCTCGATCGAGGTGCGCTTCGCGGACAGCACGCTGGTGACGCAGGCGATCAACGGCGAGGCTTGCGAGATGGAATTCGCCTACGTCCTGCCCTCAGGCGAGAGCTTCACCTTCACCGTGCACGCCGTCTACCTGCCGCGACCGCGCATCGAGATCTCCGGACCGCAGGGCGTGCAGGCGACCTTCGACTGGCAGGCCGCGCGTGACAGCGTCGTCGGCCGGATGTGCACCGCCACCCTCGTGAACGATGTGGAGACCTATTGATGCTGACGCTCGACCTGACCAACGCGCCGCACTGGCACGACCTCGCGCCCGGCGCCCGCGTGCAGCTGCGCCCGCTGACCACGGCGCTGATGGTGGCGACCCGCAGCGACCCGGCCGTGGAAGCCTGCCCTGAGGAGGCCTCCGACGAGGAACGCGCAGTGGCCTTCGCCAAGGCGCTCGCGCGGCGAGCGGTTCTCGCCTGGGAGGGCATCGGCGACGCCGACGGCAATCCCATCGAGCCCAGCCCGGAGGCCATCGACGCGCTGCTCGACGTCTGGCCGATCTTCGAGGCGTTCCAGCTGACCTACGTCTCAAAGGGCCTGCTGCTGGAGCAGGAAAAAAACGCCTCCGCGCCCTCGCTGAATGGTCCTTCGGCGGGGGCGAGCGATACTGCGAAGCCTGCGCGCAAGCGTGCGAGGACTGCCCAGCGCGGCTGAACCGGCCGCTGACCCATGAGGGCTGGCAGGTCTGGGATCTGGTCGGGCGCCTCGGCGGACAACTCCGCGTGTTGCCCGGCGGCGTCGTCGGCTGGGATCTGAGTGCAGCGCTTGCGCTTGGCGATGCGCTTGGCGTGCCGCCCGCCGCCGCAGCCGAACTGCTACCCGTCATCGAAGCGGTGATGGTGGCGAAGCTCAACGAACAGATGGAACGCCCCGATGGCTGAGAAGCGTGTGTCCGTCCGCCTCGCCGCGGTCGGCGGGCGACAGGTGCGCGCCGAGCTGGAAGGCGTGGGCGAGGCCGGAGCGCGCGGTTTCGGACGGCTCAGCCGCGAGATGGAGGCCGCGAACGCCCGACTCGCTGGCTTCGCGCGCCGGGTGCGCGTCGCGGCAGCGGCTGCGGTCGTTGCTGTCACCGCCGCGGGCGTCGCGATGGTCCGCTCCGGCCTGCAGACGATCGACGCACAGGCGAAGCTCGCGCAGTCGCTCGGGACCACGGTCGCCTCGATCCAGACGCTGGAGCGCGCCGGCGAACTGGCCGGCGTCTCGATGTCGGGGATCGAGCAGGCGACCAAGGATCTGACACGGCGTTTGAGCCAGGCTGCAGCCGGCGGCGGCCCCGCGGCGCAAGCTCTGGAGCGGTTGGGGCTCTCGGCCTCCGACCTGTTGACCCTGCCGCTCGACGAGCGCGTCGGCGCGATCAACGCTGCCATCGAGGAGTTCGTGCCGGTTGCCGAGCGCGCGGCTGTCGCGGGACAGCTCTTCGGCGAGGAAGGCTCCATCGCCATGAGCCGGATCGACACCGCCACGCTCCGCCAGGCGACCGAGGACGTGCGCGCCTTCGGCGTCGTGGTGTCCGAGCAGGACGCCGACCAGATCGAGCGCACGAACGACGCCATCTCCCGCCTCGGGTTGATCTGGCGTGGACTCTCGAACCAGCTCGCCGTCGCCGCGGCGCCGGCGCTGGAAGCCGTCGCCGATGCTATGGCGGCGCTAGCGAGTCGCACCGGCCCTCTGGGCAACGCCATCCGCGGGCTCTTCGACAACATCGGGCGGTTGGCGACCTATGCGGCCGCCTTCGCCACATTCCTTGCCGGTCGCTGGCTCGCCGGTCTCGCCGCTGCGGCGCTGTCCGTGCGCGGGCTAGCGACCGCGCTCGTCGTCCTGCGCGGCGCGGTGATCCGCACCGGCATCGGCGCGCTCATCGTCGGTGCGGGTGAGCTCATCTACCAGTTCACGCGCCTTGTCTCGGGCGCGGGCGGGTTCGGGAATGCCATTGCGCTCCTTGGCGATCTCGCCAGCGAGGTCTGGGACCGGATCGGCATGGGCGCTGCGAGCTTCGGGGCCTCGGCCATGGCGGCCTTCGCCGACATCCAGGCCTCGGCAGCATCTGCCATGCAGGGCGCGCTTGAGGCCGTGGTCGGCTTCGCGAATGCCGCTGTGAATAGCTTTGAGGGCGCGTTCGAGGCGATCAGGGCCGTCTGGGGTCTGCTTCCAGCCGCCATTGGCGATTTAGCGTTCCAGGCGGCGAACAGCCTGATCGAGGGTGTCGAGGCGATGCTGAATGGCGTCGTCACCCGGATCAACGGCTTCATCGACGGCGTGAATGCCGGGCTGGAAGCGCTCGGCGTCGAGCGCCGGATTGGGGTCATCGCCGAGCTCGATCTCGGCCGCCTCGAGAACCGCTTTGCTGGTGCGGCCACCGAGGCCGCAACGGCCGCACGCGATGCCTTCGCCTCGGCCTTCTCTGACAGCCCACTCGCCGTTCCCGATCTCGGACTGACGGCGGCGGCCAGCGAAGCCGCTGCCTCGGCGGAAGCCTGGCGTCAGACGGCCTCCACGCTGGCCGACGGCGCGCTTCAGCCGCTTGCCGCACTCGATGCCCTGCGCGCCGCCGTCAGCAGCACCGGCACGGAGGCAGAGACGGCGCTCGATGGCGCTACGGTCGCTGCCGAGCGCTTCGATGCAGCACTGTCCGGTGAGGACGGGGCGGGACCGGCCTCCGCGCTCGACGAGACGGCCGAGGCGGCAGGGCGCGCGGGTGGCGCCATGCAGAGTGCGGCCGATGTCGCGCGCCAATCCTGGGATGCGGCCCGCGCTGCCGTGGAACGGACGCAGGAGATCGCGAAAGGACTGGCAGAAGACATCACGGGTCCGATCAAGGAGGCGCTGAAGTCGGGCGAGCTCAGCTGGCAAACTTTCGCAGGTGCCGTGGCCGGCATCGCGCGCAATCTCGCGAACCGCCTCATCGACCAGGCCTTCAAGCCGATCGAGGACGCGCTCTTCCGTGCCTTCTCCGGCGCGGGCACCGGTGGCGGCGGCGGTCTTTTCGGCTGGATCGGCAGCGCCATCGGCGGGCTCTTCGGCATTGGTGGCTTTGCCAGGGGCGGGGCCTTCGCGCAGGCCGGCGAGATCACGGCCTTCGCCCGGGGTGGTGTTGTGTCCCGTCCGACGGTTTTTCCCTTCGCGCGGGGGATCGGGCTCATGGGCGAGGCCGGACCGGAGGCGATCCTGCCCCTGCGGCGCGGTCCGGGCGGGCGGCTCGGCGTAGAGGCCAACGGTGGTGGCCCGGCGCCCCAGCCCGCGACTCGCATCGTCAACGTGCTCGATCCCGCGATCGTCGGGGACTATCTCGCGACGCCCGCGGGCGAGCGGCTCATCGTCAACGTGATCCGGCGCAACCGGGGAGGTCTCGATGCCTGACCGGCTCTGGCCCTTCGCAGCGCAGACGCCGGTCACGGAAGTGCTGGAGTGGTCGACCGACGTCCTCGTCACGGAGGCTGGCGAACAGCGCATCGCGCTTCGCACGGGTCCACGGTCCACACTGACCCTCTCGCATCTTCTCGATGCCACGGGGCTCGCCGAGGCGGCAGAACTCGGCCGTGCCGGGCAGCTCGACGACTGGATCCTGCCGCTCTGGCATCTGGCGCGCCCTGCGACGGCACCGATCGACGCGGCTGACCTGACGGTCTTCGTCGACACAAGCGACGGCGCCTTTGACGGGGCGGCGCAGGCCATCATCGCTGCCGATGGCGGCAGGGCACATCTGGTCGAGATCACCGCTGTGCTGCCCGACCGGCTGGAGCTTGCGGCGGCGGCGGGCGTCAGTCTCGTGCATGCCATCGTGGCCCCGGTCGGCAGTGCCTTCCTCGCACGGCCCGTCGAGATCGACCGCCGCCGCCAGAGTCTCGGGACGGTCACTGCGAGCTTCACGCTCTGGTTCAGCGACGGCAACGCTGCTGCCATTCCTTATCCCCAGCATCAGGGGCTC
Source organism: Albidovulum salinarum (assembly GCF_025673475.1). Lineage (NCBI taxonomy): Bacteria > Pseudomonadati > Pseudomonadota > Alphaproteobacteria > Rhodobacterales > Paracoccaceae > Albidovulum > Albidovulum salinarum. The sequence goes on from NZ_JAOVQO010000014.1 coordinate 43,995, forward strand.
GACGTGCTGACCGATCCGGCCGTCCTGCGCCAGCAGCTCGCCGAGACGCTCGGCCAGACCGTCGAAGCCATCGACAACGGTTTTGGGCCCATCGTGCTGGAGCCCGTCCTCACCCATGTCCAACGGCGATCGACCGTCACCCTCATCGATCGGGGCCCGGCGCGTCTGATCCGCCGGCGCTGGCTGCTTTCCCTGCGCGGGCGCCAGCGCGCCTTCTGGCTGCCGACCTGGGGCCGGGAACTGGTTCTGCAGGCGGCTGCAAACTCCGGCGCGACCTCCATCGTTGTCGCACCGCTCGCCGATCCCTCCGTCTGGACTGGCCGACACTTGTTTATCGACCACCCGACGGGGCCGGTTTTTCGCGAGATCACCGCCGCGGCCTGGGACGCGCTCGGGATCCGGCTCTCCATCGCCGCGCCCGGAAAGAGCGTCGCCCTCGGCACGCCCGTGCATCTGCTGGTGAAGGTCCGCTCGGATGCCGACCGGATCGAACTCGCCCACGGGCCGAACCGGACCGAACTGGCCTTGCCGCTGATCGAGACGCCCTCATGACCTACGATCTCGCCGAGACCTCGACCGCAGAGGGGCAGCCGTATTTCCTCTACCTCTTCGCGGAAGCGGACAGCATCTGGCGCTTCACGAGCCGCGCGAGCGCCTGGACCTCGCCCGCAGGCGCCATCGGGGACGAGACCGAGGATCTGGTCTGGGAGCCATCGGCGGTCAGCCACGGCTCCATTGTTCAGAGCAGTGATCCGCGCCGGGTGGATCTCTCGGTGACCTTCCCGCTCTCCGATCCCTTCGCCCGCCGGTATCTCGGACCCCGCGCCCGGTCGGTGACGACGCTCACCATCTACCGCGGTCACGAACAGGTGCCGGCCGAGGTGGTCGCGCACTGGAAGGGCCGCATCGTCTCGGCCCGGGTCGAGGGACGGCGCATCACGCTTCGCGCGGAGTCGCTTTTCACCTCGATGCGCCGGGAAGGCGTGCGGGCGAAGTACCAGCGCCTCTGTCGCCATGCGCTCTATTCCCGCGGCTGCCGCCTCGACATCGAGACCTTCTTCATGGGCGGCACCGCCACGGCGCGCTCGGGCCTCGAGATCACCGTCGCCGAGGCCGCGCTCCTGCCAGAGGGCTGGTTCCGCGGCGGCGTCCTGCGCCACGCGGGGCTGCTCGGTTTCATCACCGGCCATGTCGGGGACAGCCTGACGCTCGCGGGACGCATGCCGGAGCTTGAGACGGCGATCGACGATCCGGAGTCGGTCGCCCTCATCGACATGGCGCCTGGCTGCGATCTCCGCCGCGACACCTGCGCCGCCAAGTTCGGCAATTTCCTGAACTTCGGGGGCTTCCCCGACATTCCCGGCCGCAATCCCTTCGGCGGCACCAGCATCGTCTGACCCGCCGGATTATTTCGAGTCCCGCCCATGGTCTGGAACTTCGTCGTCCAGATCGTCGCCAGCCTCGTGCTGACGGCGATCTCCTATGCGCTTTCGCCGAAGCCGAAGACGGAAGCGCCGAAGGCGGCGGGGCTCGACGATTTCGACCTGCCGACAGCCGAGGAAGGTCGACCGATCCCTGTCGTGTTCGGCACCGTGCTGCTGCGCGGCCCGAACGTCGTCTGGGCCGGCGATCTCAAGGTCGACCCGATACGCAAGAAGGGGGGCAAGAAGTGAGCGAGACCCTCATCGTCCGCGCCGAGGACATCCGCGCGGCTCGGCTCTGCTTTCAAGGTGCGCGTCCTTGGTTCCGCCGCCACGGGCTCGACTGGCAGGCTTTCCTCGCCGAAGGACTGCCGGCCGAGGTGCTGGCCGCCACCGGCGACGCGCTGGCGCTGCGCGTGATCGCCGAGGCCGAGAAACGCGCCGCTCAGACCCAGACCGAGGCCTGACATGGGCGGTCGCTCCAAGTCCCAGACGGTCGGCTACAAGTATTCCCTCGGCGCGCATCTCGCGCTCTGCCACGGGCCCGTCGATGCGATCCGCGAGATCCGGGTCGACGACCGAACGGCCTGGTCGATAGGCACCGGCCAAAGCAGCGCCGCGGGCACCGGCGTCGGCGCGCTCGCAAGCTACGGCACTGTGGCGGCCATGTCGGCGACCGCCGCAGCCGTCGGCGACAGCGTGGCCGAGGTCACTTTTCCGGGCACGCTTGCCGGGATCCGCCTCGGCGCGAGCTACGACCTGAAGCTCGGCACCGACAACACGACGCGCACGGTCACCGTTCAGGCCGTGAGCTACGACGGCGGGGCCGCCGCCACGACCTGGCTCGTCGAGCCCGCCGCCACGGCCTTCGCCGCCCAGTCCGTCACCGTCTCTGACGCCGCGAGCCTGCCGAGCCTCAGCGGCGGCGCCGCAGGCGGTCGCATTCGGATCAACAAGCCGAACCTCTTCGGCGGTGAGAGCCGCGAGGGCGGCATCGTCGGCGACATCGACGTCCTGATGGGCGGGACCACGCAAGGTCAGAACGGCTACCTCGCCGCGCAGGCGGGGTCGAACGTGCCGGGCTATCGCGGCATCTGCTCGCTCGTCCTCCGGCAGGTCTATCTCGGCCTCAATCCCTACCTGAAGCCATGGGCCGTCCGGCTCACCCGGATCCTGCGCGCAGAGGACGGCAACGCGCAGTGGTACCCCGAGAAGGCGCAGATCGTGCCCGAGGTCCGGATCGGGGACGCCGCGATCTACATCGCCATGGACACCTCGGGCTCCATGTCCGGCAGCCGCATGGCGGCGCAGCGGACCGCCGTCTCGCTGCTTATCGCAGAGATTGGCGCGAATGCGCTGGAGCCAAACGACATCCAGATCGTCACCTGGAACTCGACCGTCTCTGGCACGATCCTTCGGCGCGACGCCGATGCCGCAGCCTACGGCGAGCTCAAGGACTGGGTCGACGCACTGCCGACCACCGTGAGCGGGGGGACGGATTTCGGGGCGGCGGTCAGCCAGGCGGGCGCCTTCTTCAATGGCGCGGGCGGCAAGCGGCGCATCCTGATCTTCGTGACCGACGGCGAGCCGAGCCCGGCCTCGAGCTTGGAGGCCGCCAAGGCGACGCTCGCGGGCCTCTCGGAGGTCGACGTCTTCGCCTTCAACATCGCGCTCTCGGACACGAGCGCCACCTCCCAGATCGACAACACACCCGTCGACGGCGTACCGGTCGTGCCCGCGGGCGATCCCGACGTGCTCGTCGCCTCGCTCCGCGCGGCCTTCGGCGAGGGCCCGGACATGAATCCGGCCCATATCATCCGCGAATGCCTGACGAACCGCGACTGGGGCCTCGGCCACGGCTTCACCGACATCGGCCCGAGCTTCGCGACCGCCGCCGATGCGCTTTTCGCCGAGGGGTTCGGGCTCTCGCTCCTCTGGCAGCAGGAATCGACGATAGAGGACTTCATCGCCGACGTGCTGAAGCACATCGACGCCTATCTCTACGTCGACCGCCGGTCGGGCCGCTGGGAGCTGAAGCTCATCCGCGCCGACTACGACGCGGAGACGCTGCCGATCTTCGACGAGACGACTGTCGTCGACTGGGGCGAACTCGGCCGCCGGGAAGCCGCCGATCTCGTGAACTCGGTCACCGTGAAGTTCTCCGACGCCCGCACCGACCAGACCGGATCGGTCAGCGTCACCGACACCGCGCTCGTCCAGGACCTCGGCCAGGTCGTCAGCGCGACGGTCGACTATCCGGGGATCCGCTACGAGTCACTCGCCGTCCGAGTGGCCGAGCGCGATCTGCGCGCCCTCTCGGCGCCGATCCTGTCGGGCGAGATCACTGTCACCCGCGTCGGCGCCGATCTCGATCCGGGCGACGTGATCCGGCTTGTCAGCCCGCGGCGCGGGCTCGAGGGTGTCGCGGTGCGCATCGTCGAGATCGACCACGGCGACGGGCGCGCGAACGGCCTGCGGCTTCGCATCGCCGAGGACGTCTTCGGGCTCGGTGAGACTGCCCTCGTTGGTGGCGAGAGCGGTGATCCCGGGCGGCTCATCCTGCCGCCGAAGCCGCTCGCGCGCCGCTGGGTGACGGAAGCGCCATACTGGCTTCTCGTGCAGGAACTCGGTCACGCGCAAGCCGACGCGCTGCTCGACGAGGATCCGGACGCGGGCGCGCTCGTTGCCGCCGGCGAGCGCCCCTCGGCCGATGCGCTCTCGGCGCAGGTCTGGACCGACAGCGGCGCCGGCTACGCGCTCGAGGCGGGCGTCGAGTTCGTGCCGACGGCGCTGCTCACTGCGGATGTGACCGACGATCCGGCCGAGCGGGTGCTGCCGGTCGGCAGCTGGACGGGGCTCACGGACGTCACCATCGGAACGCTCGCCGCGATCGGAGATGAACTCATCCGGATTGACGGGGTCAGTGCCACGACGCTGACGGTCGGACGGGGCTGTCTCGACACCGTGCCAAAGGTCCATCCCGCGGGCACGCCGGTGATCTGCTGGCAGCTCCTCGCCAACGCGAGTGAGGCGCGCTTCGCGGCGGGAGAGACGGTCGCGGTCCGCATGCTGCCGGAGACGGGGTTCGGGACGCTGCCGCTCAGCCAGGCGCCCGAGGACGAGGTCACGCTTGCCTCGCGCGCCATTCGGCCGCTGCCGCCGGGCGATCTGCGCGGCAACGGCGTCTCCGTCGTGAACCCGAACGTCCTGAACCTCGGCCCCGTGCTTCTGACATGGGCGCATCGCGACCGGCTCCTGCAGACGAGCGTGGCGATCGATGCCTATGACGCGGGCGACATCGGCCCTGAGCCGGGTGTTACCTACGTCCTCCAGATCCTCTGGGTCGATCCGGACACGGACCTGCTCGTCGAACCTCCCGCCGCGGAGATCGCTGTCGGAACGGCCAACAGCTACACACTCACGAAGGACGACGTGCCGATCCTCTCGGCGCCGACTGGCACGAAGCATTTCGAGGTGCGGGTGCAGGCGCGGCGTGTCGCCGGCAGCGCGACCTATGAGGCCTGGCAGGCGCGCTCCATCCGTCTCTTCATGCCCGACGGCATCAAGGTGGCCGAGGCCAGTCTCTGGACCGAGTTCGGGGCGGAAGCCCGGCTGACGGTGCCCGAGACCGTCGTCTTCCTCGGCTTCGGCGGTGCGGTCCAGCTGACCGTGGCCGACGCCGCGCACTGGATCGGCTTCGGGGGCGATGCCCGGCTGAGCGTGGCGCGGGCCGATCTCTACCACGAACGGGGCGGCGAAGCGCGTCTCACCGCCGCCGACAGCGCTCTCTACATCGAGGTGATCCCATGAGCTACATCCTCCATCTCGGCCACCAGGAGACCGACCTCTCCGGCGTTGCGGGCCGGATCAGTACCGATGCCGCCGGGTTCGATCCCGCCTATGACGTCAACGCCGTCAAGATCAGTGCGAACAACGGATCGTCCGTGCCGTTCTCGGCAACATGGACCGAGCCCACCAGTGACGTCTGGATCGGCTTCCGCTACCGGGCGCCGTCTATCAACGCCCATGCCATCGCGACTGATGGCATCTTCCTCGAGTTCTACGACGCGGCGAACCGGCAGGTCGGCCTCGTGCGGACCGAACGGGACGACGAGAAGTACCGAGCGATGGCCGTTGGAGACACCAACGTCGACGGGGCTTCGTCTTTTGTCGCCGCGACGAACCAGGCCTACTGGATCGATGTGAAGATCGCCGTCGGCGCCGACATCACCATCGAGTTCCATGTGGACGGCGTGCTTCACAGCAGCGCAACGGCCGCCAACACTGGTGGGAAGGGCCGGCCAGTCCGCTGCATCTGGCGCAACCTTTACCTCTTCGATTTCTACAACCCGGCCACCTGGTACTACGCCCATATTGCCGTGCTCGACGGCGTCTCGACCATCGGCCGCCGGTTCGTGCGGCGCACGCCGGATCTGGTCGGCACCTACGATGCCTTCTCGGGCGGCATCGATGCAATCAAGGACGGCGACATCGCCACGCGGGCCGCGAGCGACATCGCGGGTCAGCGGCTCTCCTTCTCGCTCGCGGGGCCGACCGGTCCCGCCGGGGCCACGACCATCGCAGGCGTGCACGTCAAGCAGCTGGCCCAGCTCGGCACTGCCGGCCCGACCGGCGTCGCGGGGTTCCTGCGCATGGGCGGCGTGGACTATGACGCGACGCCCGGCGCGCCCTCGGCCGACCTGCCATCGCCTGTCTATTCGAGCTGGGATCTGAACCCCGCCGACAGCACCCCCTGGACCGCAGCCACGCTGCCGGCGGAAGCGGGGATCGTCTCGTCATGATCTTGCCCCGCACGGAAAAGGGTGAGGTCAGGATGTCGGAAGCCGAGTTCAGCGCCCTCCTGTCCGAAGCCGCTGAAGCGGGCGCGAAGCGCGCGCTGGCCGATGCCGGGATCGACGGCAAGGATGCCGCCCTCGACATCCGCGATCTCCGATCGCTCCTCGACTGCATCCGCTTCGTCCGCCGCACCGCCGTCCAGACCGCCGTCCATCTCATCACCACCGGCATCATGCTCGCGCTTCTCGCCGGCATCGCGCTGAAGCTGAAGATCTTCGGCGGAAGCCCCTGACCCGACCGAGCAGCGATTTCGTCACCACCAGACCCGCCCGCGAGGCGGGTTTTTCGTTTCTGGAGGATCCCCATGACCACGACCCTTTACGATCACTGGCGCGACGTGCCCGAGAGTGCCTGGCGCTGGCCGAATTTCAGCCCGGCCGAGATCGCCTGCCGGGGGACGGGCAAGCTGCTGATCAACGAGCCCGCTCTCGACAAGCTGCAGGCGCTGCGCGATCGGCTGAGCAAGCCCCTGATCGTCCGCTCGGCCTATCGCAGCCCCGAGCACAACCGCGCCGTCGGCGGCGCGACCCGGTCGAAGCACATGGAGGGCGCCGCCTTCGACATTGCGATGACGAACCACGACCCGGAGACCTTCGAAGCGGCGGCGCGGGAGGTGGGGTTCCTCGGCTTTGGCTTCTACCCGAGGTCGGAGTTCATCCATGTCGACCTCGGCCCTGCGCGCAAATGGGGAGAGCGGTTCCCCGTGCAGTCCGGACCCTTTGCGGCAGAGACCCCGCCTGCGCGAGAGGTTCTGGCTGAGAGCCGGACCATGAGGGCCGGTGGTGCGGCTGGCGTCGCGACGCTGGGCGCAGCCGGGGTGGAGGTAGCCCAGCAGGTGCTGGCGGAGACGCAGAACGCAATCCTGCCGCTGGTTCCGTATCTCGATACGCTGCGCTGGGTGTTCATCGCCGTCGCGCTCGGCGGGATCGCGGTCACGATCTACGCGCGGCTGGATGACTGGAAACGGGGGCGGCGATGATTGCCGTCCCTCTCGGCGGGATCGCCGGATCGGCATGGGCGAGCACGGCCGTCCGCTACGGCCTAACTGCCCTCGCGATCCTTCTGTTCCTGCTGGCCCTGCGCCACTCCGGTGAGCGCGTCGGGCGACTGGCCGAACGGCTCGAGACCATGAAGAGATCCCATGATGCGCAAAAACGGATGCTCGAGGCGGCGGCGCGTCGCCCTCGTTCTCGCGACGAGCTTGCTGACCGGCTGCTCGACGGTCAGTTCTGACGGTAGAGCATTGCGGGAATGTCCGCCGGTCGTCGAGTATAGCCGAGAGTTCCAGGCGAAGGTGGCCGTGGAGCTGGTCCTGTTACCGGAAGGGTCGGCGGTCGTGGAGATGCTGAGTGACTATGCTGTGATGCGGGAGCAGGCGGGGTTTTGCTAAGATGCCCTGAAGATGTCGACTTTCGTCTCAAGGCAGCGCCGCAGCGAAAAATCGTTGGATCCAATAGAAAACCATCCATCGGGCTTTTGATAAAAATCAAGTCCGCGACCAATCTTAATTATCCAACCAGTATCAGTACGAATTTCTCGATCATGTATTTTGCTGTCTAGGTCAACAGTCAGAATGACATCGATCTCAAGCAGGCTTTGCTTCAATTCATCCATGCGTTCGTTGACGGTGGCAAGGTCTGTCTTCTCGTCATAACTGCTGCGGAGGTTAATCTTCCTCACAGTTGGTGCCTTTACAGCGGATTCGCAGAAGCGGACAAAATTTGCGAGCTGATGTGGGGCTCGAATATAGGGATCCTCAATAATGATCTCTTTAGCGCCCTGCAGGTACGGCCCAATTATCGTGTCGTAGGTGTGTCCTACGTCGCCATAACTGATAGTGAAGTGTTTCTCTGCAAGCGAAGGTTGAGTATCAACGCCATCATTTTTTCCCGGCGCGTTGGCGTCGATGTTAGCACGACCTGGCTCCTGCCTCGCTGGTGGCTGAGCGCCACGATGCGGCGCAAGGGATGGTCGCTCGGGCTCAAGAGTCTGCACAACACCCTTGGTCTCGGGGCAGTAGACTACAATCTCTTTTCCGGAAGTGTCGAAGTAAGAGAGATCAATAAGCGCAAACTCATCATCGGGTTTGCGCTTATTCATTTGCTCCTTAACGCGGCGCCGGCACTCAATGGCATACTCAACATACTCAAAGAACTCCTCATCGCTCGGCGGACCGTCTGGATGGAGGATCTTAAGAAATGCACAAAGCGTCTTCTTGATACCCTTTTCATCGCGTCCTTCAACGCTCGCCCCGAGCTTGGCTCGCTTTGACACTTCCTCGTAGCGATTGTTGTGCTTGAGCTGGTAGTGGAAGGCCTCCGCAAGATAGTCGGTGATCAGTCCGAAGCGATCGGTCAGATAGGCGCTACTCGTTTTCGGCATCTCCCAGCCTGGAAGGTAGCAAGCAAAGCGATCCATGACAGCGAGATCGAATTGAGGTGGTAGGGGCAGAAATAGATCATGCTCGGATGAGCGGACGATCTGATCGATCGACTGATCGATGTTCCCGACAAACGCCATGCTTGCATTGGCGATAATTTCAACGCCCCGTGAAAAACGGCCATTGGCCATATAGTCCTTCATAATCTGAATGGTGTCGGGATCTTTGATCTTGATGCCGCCGACTTCATCGAAGGCGACTGTATCCCAAAAGCCAACAAGGCCAATCTTGCCGCGTGCATTATTGTAGAACAGAGTCGCCTTTGTAGCCTGGCCGCCACTAATGAGCGTGGAGTAAGGCGAAAATTCACTGAAAAAGTAGGACTTGCCCGTTCCGCGCGGTCCGAGCTCCACGAAATTGAAGTTGGCTTCTACAAGTGGAGCGAGGCGGGCGATGAAGTGGAGCTTCGTTCGGTGATCGAGCTTGCCTGGCTCAAGACCGACGGAGCGAAGTATCACATCTAGCCACTCGTTACGGGTCATTTTGGCCCGTCCTTCGCGATAGGCATCAAAGTCGAAGCGGCTTAACTGAATTGGACGCAAGTCTTCCACGTAGAAGGCATAATTGTCCTCATCTACCTCGTTATGAGCGATGACTACCTCTGCCCAAATGCCACCTTCGAGCAGGCGATCAATGTCACGATAGAACTTCTCGCCGATGGCTACCTTCTGCGATGAAAAATTCTCAAGGGCTGCCCAATGGCGCTTGTCCTTTTCGACATAGCGGACATGAACCTTGTCAATAAACTTGTGCTTGCCCTTGACGGCGACCCGGGACTGAGCAGAATTGGCTTCGTCCGGCCGTACGTAGTTTTCATCCAAGGTAGCGAGTACGGCCTCCATGCCCGCCTGTATCTCGGCCGGCTCATTGCTGGCGCAGTAACGGGCAAGAAGAAACTCCAAGACGAATGTGGGGACATTCGTTCCTTTCTTAATGCGGTGGAGTAGGTCTTTTCGAACAACCTTGCCGTCGAATACGTCGTTTAGTTTCTTATCGAGAGGGTCCATCTCCATTTCAAACTGCATAGTCAGTCTCCAGGTCGAGGCTTGCATGTGAAGCCATCGTCACGGGGTTAAGGGCTTTGAGTTTGAACTTTCCTTCAAACTCCATATCCATGCGGATCGTAACCTGGCGACTATCGCCGGGGCGAAGAGTCACGGTGCCGGTGGCGGGGTCCACAGGCTCAGCCCGGCGAGCTTCGCCTATGACGTTGCCCTTTCGATCATGCGCTTCGAGCAAGATCTCAAAATCGGACTCTTGCGAGAACATATCCGCGTTTTCGATCGACAGCTCGACCACGGGCAGACGCGTTGTGATCCGCTTTGCTCCATTCTTGTAGCTCAGACGCACAGTGGCGACAGAGTCCTCACTCTTCTTGTTTTCCTGCAGCCGGACAATGATGACAGGAACAACGGCTTCCTGAAGAGAAGGTCCACCGTGAAAGAATTGCAGGCCGCGCCTGTAGGGCGCGAGACTGCGCGGCGCAGCAAAGTTCTCAAAGTCCCCTCTAACGCCGGCCTTGTTGGCCGCGATCGCAAAGCTCTGACTATCGCCGGAACCCCTTCCTAGGAGCGCTCGGTCGTGAAGGCTGACCCAGTGTCCGTGACTGGGTTTCGCGCATATATCGCCCGCATCGGCGTGTCCGTTCAGGAAGAAGCCGTGGTCAGTAGCGATAATGGCATCGGTAAAGCCAACTTCTTTGAGACGATGGAGGGCAACACGGATACTCTTCAGGGTCTGGTGAACGAGTCCAAGGGTTGTCTCCGGATTGCTTTCCAAATGGCTGTCAATCTCGGTGCTGCGGAGCACGAGGAGATTGACCTCTGGCGCAATAGTCAGCTTCTTGGTGCGCACGAACGCTGATAGCGTCATTTCCTGGAACCGATCTCCGAACAGCTGTTCGAACACCTTCATGCGCTGTACGACATTACTAACCTTTTGACCGTCCAGCGTCGGCACAACTTCTGAACCATCGCGAAGGAGGCGAAGTCTCTTGCCCGCATGGGGTAGCAGGCTCGCCATGCCCACGGGTGTAACCGTAGGCATCTGCGCGTAAGCGGCCTCTAAGTCGGCCGCGCCGGCATCGGAGAGCTGGCGATGGAGTTCGGCGCCAAGTTCATAGCGGAGCGCGTCAATAAGGAAATAGGCAACTCGGCGACCACGTTCTTGGAGGAGCGGTGCAATCTTCGTGTCGAAGACATCGGAATTTGCCAGGCGCCCTTGGAGCGGCCAGCCTTCCGCCTCAAAATGCTTAGTGAATAGCGTTTGGACCTTTTCGACCAAGCGGCTGTAGCGCTTTCGGGCCTGCTCAGCCACGGCATCAACGATCCCTTCCTCAGAAATATACTCGCCGATTGACTGTTCGAACTCCCTCTGCAGGCGATCGATGTCACGCAAACGGCTCACATAGTGATCCACGAGAGAGGTGAGGTTGCGCGTGTGGCCTGCAAGATCACGCTCCCCGTCTTCGCAAGCTTCGACGAGGTGAAGGGCGGCGGCGACGAGGGACCACTGCGCTTGGTTTTCGCCTTTACCCAGCCACACCGAATTCTGATGACGCTCCACGAGCACTCTGACCTCATCAAGATGGTCGCTTTGAAGCGCCGATATCGCTTGATGGAGGAAGGTGCGCTCTTCGAACGGGAAGGTGTCGAGCTCGCCTAGATCGACTATGCCGGCGCACTCAGATGGCAGATTGAGGTCTCGCTCTATCTGCTCTGCACGCTCGATATAGGTTGAGCGAGTTCGATTATCGTTTCGTAGCGTCTCACACAAATCACCGACCAGGACATGCGCTTCTTTTGCAGCATGCGGGACCGTGCCAAGAGACGCCGGCAGCTCTTCGGGAAGGTCGAGGACGAACTCACTGAACAGGACATAGCGCCAAAGCTCATCGGCTATGGCGGACCAGCTCTTGCCTTTTGTCACGAGCTTGAGCCCGAGAGCGGACATAAGAAGCGCTTTCGCTTCAGTCGGCCAGCCTTCATTCGCCTTGAGGTGTTCCCTCTGCTTCTCTGATGGAGCCAACAAAGCCAGCAGTATATTCCGGGCGGAGTCTACGCCCAGCACAGTGCGCAGCGTAGGATAGCCGACGCCGCCGCCGATATTGTCGACCAGTTCAAACGACGGCCGCGGGTCTTCGTCAAAGAGCCGCCGGATCTCTGTCGCCTGGTCGGGTTTCGCGCGAAGGCAAATGTTCAAGTAGTCATCGCCATCGCCGTCAGGAAACATGGCGCCGGTCACGGAATAGATCGAATAGGGGTCCCGGACCCGCTCGTGGTCGTTTTGAGGCTGCGCTTTGGGCACGTAGACGATCAGCGACTTCGCGCCAGCTTCAGTCGGCTTCGCGAGGTCGCCGAAAGCCTCGGCGGCTTCCTCACGGCCCTCGATGCCTTTCTCGCCAGCGTCGACCACAACGGTCTGCTCGCATGCGAGGGAATGCACGACGTCCCGGTAGATCCTCTCGGGGTCGTAGACGACCATGCAACTCGCGCGCTGCAAACGCGGTCGCAGGATCGACTCGCGTATGAAATTGGCCAGTCTCATGCGCTGCTCCGTCCGCCGCGGCGCTTGCGCGCGCCACCGGCGGGCTCTTCGGGCTCTTCGTACAGGTGCTCAAGGTCGTGCGCGATCGCAAGCGACTTGTCGGTCTTGCACTTCTCGCGCACGCGCTCTGGCCAATAGGTCATGGCAAGATGCGCCCAGTCGTAGTCGCCGGCCTCAAGCTTCTCCCAGGTATCTTTCAGAACCTTCTGCCAGGGCGTGTGCCGGAACAGCCGCCAGAGGGGGGCCGCGGTGATCTGCACACCGTCGTCGTGGTTCGGCTTATAGGTCGGTGCCAGCTGCAGCAGGGTATCGCGAAGATCGGTAAGCTCTTCCTGAAGCGTCTGCAGCTTCTCGAATTCCCTTTCTTCGGCGCTCGTGCGCCCTTGTCCTTTTCGGCGGAGCGCGCTGAGTTCGCTCTCCAGGTGTTGAAGCTTCGGCTCCAAAAAGTCGTTCACTGCGGTAAAGAGGGTCTGGTCGGTCAGATCGGGGTAGTAGAGCCAGAGCGTGTAGTCGCCCGATGCGGTCGAGAGGGGCCAGTAGATCGGAGCCTTGCGGCGGCTCTTGCTGTATTGCTTCAGGTGGAGCTTGAAGAAATCGCGCTGAAGCCATCGACGCACATCGCCCGGAATCTCTGCATCGACCCGGCTCAGGACTTCTTCGATCAGCCGAGGCAGATCATGCGGGTGGCCTTGGTCATCCACCAGGATCCCGGCGTGGGCATGGAGTGGCGCGTCGCCGTCGGGCAGCATTCCGGGGCTCTTGGCTGGGAGGGGATCAAAAGGATCAGGTTCGGGGGGCGCTTCGCGTTCGCCAGTCGCCAAGCGCCAGTCAAAACGGCCGAATGCGACGCCTGACGACCAAGCGAGCAAGTCACCAGTATGGTCTATGCTCTTTTGGCCGCTTTCGCTATCTTCATCATCTTCCCCAGTGTCCCCGCCGACCTCAAAATGATCAATACAATCTTGATTAGTGAAGCCATAAAGATCAATTGCGAGCGCATCTACATCTGGTTGGATGCGCGACAACTCGACTTCATATAGAGCCTGGTCATAGCCCCCAACGCGCTCGCGTAATGCTGATGGCAAAATGAAAGCGTGAGACGTCTCATCAATCGAGTCTAGCGCATACATTAGACTCCAGGCTTTCCTGGCCAATAAAGCCAGTTTCCTGCGTAGTTCATCGTTGATCTTGGGGGCTGGAGTTTTCTGGATAATACCGACCTCAAAGGACCGTGCAGTGCTATCGGCTGCATTTAGCCTTGTTCCGACCAGCACTTTGAAAGGCTCGGAGTTCATTAGTGCTACTGCAGCGAGAAGATGCTCAGGACTGTCATCAGCGTCAAATGCGGCAGGACCCTTGCCAGTAAACACACAGCCCGCAGGCATAATTCTTGGCGCAAAAACTTGAGTTCGACTCGGCCAAGTGATTCCGGGTCGAAAGAAGTAGTCAACGGACGCAGGCTTTGCGAGAGGCCTATGCTTTGTTCCAAAGAATCCGAAATAGCTACCGTTATTATCGTCCCATGAGACGACTAAGTGCACATCAAAGTAGTAAGGACTGAAACGGCCGCCCTTGGCGATCGGCTTCCAAGAAAATCGCCGTGAGCCATCACTTCGAACTTCCCACCAAGCACGCATATATCGGGTGTCATTGCCAGCGGGATTTGTAATGCAGGCATATGTGCGACCAGAGCTGAAGTGTGGAAAATTCACAAAAGACTTTCTCACGTTCTCACTTACCCAGTACGCGAACGACGATCCTGGAATATCCTTAAACGAGACAGGGTCGACGTCGAAACAACCTTCGACATCAGCCCCTGATTTGAGCTTAGAAATTCTACTTTGTAGTTGTTCCTGCTTATCCTCTGCGGACAGGAGTCTTAGAAAAAGCGTCATGCTACCTTCTCCAAAACGTACGCGGCGGCTTCGACCATGGCGTCATCCATTACACCGTGCCCGAGGTCACACATGACGTTGGGGCGAGCGATCCCAAGAACAATTTCTTCCCTCCATCTTTGATAGCTTGAAAGGAAGAAACACGTTCGCGAGGTAATTGCGCCCAATTCGCCACCATTTCTAAGAATCCCTAGGCCGCGCTCGACAAAAATTGTTAGAAGGTCGTTCTTCGAGCGAGGATACTGAGACCCAAGGTAGTCCTTGACCGATGTGCTCAATTCACCAAATGGAGGGTTCATCACCACCACGTCGAAGGTCTCCCGACAGTGGTCGATCATTCGCAGTCCCTGCAACGCGTCCTCGGCAAACAGCCGCCCCTGATAAGTGGACTGCGCCGCGCCGGCATAGTCGGTCAGCGCATCCCGCAGCCGTGTCTCCGCCTTTTGCCATTGTGCTGAATCTTCCTTCGCAAACATTTCGCCATGTTCGCCAAAGACCTTGCGGATCAGGGCAGGCAGCTCCTTTTCCACCTGCAGCAGGACACCAAGCTCTGGCAGGCCTTTGAGCATGAACAGCGTCTGCTCGAACAGCTCGGCATCCCGAGGATCGAGACCCTCCATGAACTGCTTCCGCAACTCTAGTTCTGCCGGGGGCGCAACCGCCGCCACCACATGACCTTGGCCGACCTGCGGCCGATCCTTGGCCTTCACCTCAGCTTCGTGCCAGGCCCGCTGCGCCCGCAGCCAAAGCGCCAGTGACGCGATCTGCGCGGCCCGCGGATCGATATCGACGCCATAGATGTTGCGCTCGATGATTAGGCGCGGCACTTCACGCAGAAAGGCATCCCGGTCGGGGTAGGTTTCGGCGAGCGGTTTCAGATCGGGACTGCCGCCGGTTTCCCGGTCCAGCGCGTCTGGGCCATTGGTCTGCTCCCACTCCCAAGCCTCGCGATAAACCTCCTGAAACAGGTCGAAGGCGTAGAGCCCGAAATGCATCGAACCGCAGGCGGGATCGAGCAGCTTGATGGTACGGGGATCGCGCAGGCGCGCAGCCGGTTCCGGCTGCTCATCCGGCTTCACCAGAAGGTACTGGCAGCGATCACGCAGCGCGGTCTGGCCCCCAGTCCAGTTAAACCAGAGCCGCCCAAGGGTGTTGTCGACTAGGAACTCCACGACATAGCGCGGGGTGAAGAACTGGTTGCGGACCGCAAGCTCCCGGCTGTTTCGCGGGGCCTGAGAGGCCTGCCGCATGGCTCGCCGCTCTTCCAGCGAGTTGAAATACTGGTAGATCCAGCCAATGGTCTCATCTTCCGGCCAAAGTCGCGCAATCTCATAGTCGTTGATAAGTTCAAGAACCCGCGTCAGTGTCGCCTCGCGCGGGAACAACCGGCTTTCCGGAGCAAATCGATCGAAGAGAGCAGGCAGGTCTGCAGAATAGAGATCGAACAGTGAATTCAGGAAGTGCTTGTAGGCTTCGCCCGTTTCGCCCAGGGCCCCATTGGCGACACGCTGGTAGAGCTGGAAGGCTTGAGACTGCGTGCCTTTGCCGATGGCCTCGATCAGAATGCCACGGGCTTCCATCATGCGTAGGGCGGCCAGGCGGTTAAGGATGGTGAAAGCTTGCTCCCGAAGCATCCGATCCAGCACAGCCTTGGCGGCCGTTTTACCCTTGGCTGTTTCGGTGGCGAGATAGTGCTCGAAAATCTCGCGCAGCAGTTGCGCCGTTTCCAAGCGCTGATCATCAAGGTGCCTTAGGCTCTCAAGCTCTGAGACCTCACCGCTTACCGGGTCCATGCCGTAGGTCTGCTGAAGCTGGCGCGAAAAGTCCTCAGTAAGGAGCGTCCTCGCCTCAGCAACAAACCTCTGGAGACGCGCGCGCGTCGCGTTGTCAAACGCCATCCCTCACGCCTCCCCAATTTCGATTTCGATCTCACTGTTAGTAGCGTCGCCACGCAGAGCCTGTAAGCGGCTGATGAGGTCATCGAGCTCCTCGAGGCTGGTGATCTTTCGCGGGACTTTCAGCTCGTACCGCTGCTGGCGACCTCGGCCATCACCGGTGTCTTGCGGGGTAGGCTTGAGCCGTTCTCGCCCTTCCTCAGTGATGCGCCGCTTCAAGTCTTCGATCGTGCTACTGATCTCAAACGCAGAAGATATCAGTCGTTTGAGCCCGCCGATGGTCTTTTCGACCGTAATCGCACGGCTTTGAAGCTCAGCTAGAACATTGTTTTGCTCTTCGGTGGTGAAGGCGTTCCATTCGGGCAGCCGGCACAGGTCTTCTTCCGCGCTCCTGATCCGTCCGGCCTGAGCATCCGTCATGGTCGTCACGGCCTCGGCAACCTTGCGCTCAATGGCGGCGAGGGCGGTACTGAGATCAGCCGCATGCTCAAAGAAGTTTCGTTTCCCGAGGCTATCAGCGACCGCTGCGAGGTCGTCGGCTACATCGTGCTTGAGAGAGCCAGGGGCTCCGGTCGTCGGAAGGTCGCGGATGTCGCGCTGAAGGTCGCGAAGATCACGGATTGTGCGGTCGAGCCTATTGTCGAAGGCGCGTTTGACGTCGCGGGCCCAAAGTAGATCCTCGTAGAGGGAAGATTCCTCTGCGCCGAAGACTTGCGGTGCGTCGGACGCATCTGCGAGGAGCAGATCCTTGATCTGCCTGTTTACGCCTTCCATGATGTCCGTGCCCTTGAGTTCAAGGCCAAGCAGCTTCTCGCTCAACGCGGAGTAACGGTGCTGAAGATCAGGCAGTAGCTTCAGAGCGGCTTTACTGATGTTCTCTTCTAGCGGAACGACTTGATCGCCCGAGAGGTCTGTGAGCCGCTCAGCCGCCTTGGCAAGCACGTCCATGGACGGGCGATCCTGCCTGAGCGATACGCCAACTGTCTTAAACGTGACGTTGGACTTTAGGGCTTCAAACGCTTGCTGGCCGTTCACCGTGACTTCACGACCACCGACCTTGAGTTTGATCTCTCCACCGACGAGCAGGGCCGCCACAAGGTAGCGAACGGTATCCTGGGACCAGCCGAAGGGCGCATCGGAAAACACGTCGAGAAGACGCTTGCCCTCAACGATGCCATTCCGATCGATATAGTCTTTGACGCTGACTAGAGCCTTGTGGTCAGTGTCAATAGACGGCGTTCCGCCCTGGACTTTGACAAGTGCCATCGGGTCAAGCTGCGTGGTCACCGAGCGAAGATTGCTGTCGGCCGCGCGCAGAAACTTTTCCGGCAGGGCCGTCTCGACACGTTCGGGCGCTTCCGTGTAGCGGTCATAGACCTGTGCCGCAACGTCCGACAGGAAGTCCTTGCAGGCGGAAGAGAGATTTTGGTCTACGGTTTCGACGGCTGTGATGGCGCCGCGAAAAATGAAAGACCCGCGCACAAGTTC
Source organism: Albidovulum salinarum (assembly GCF_025673475.1). Taxonomy (NCBI): domain Bacteria; kingdom Pseudomonadati; phylum Pseudomonadota; class Alphaproteobacteria; order Rhodobacterales; family Paracoccaceae; genus Albidovulum; species Albidovulum salinarum. Next base: position 61,537 of record NZ_JAOVQO010000014.1, read on the forward strand.
CCTGGTAATGGCGTGTGTAAGCTCGGTCATCAAGCGTGCTGCTTGATCGGTCTGGCTAGCGCAGTACTCCTTAACTTCTTGGTCAGGATCGGTCCGATATTTCTCGACGATCCTGTTGCAGCGATAGATTTCGCCAGCGGTTTCAAGTGCGCCTTCAGGCATGCGGCCGAGCAAGAAGATTGTCGCTTCGGCACTACGCTGCCGTGACTCATCGAGCAGTTTGGCGCGCTCATTGTCGTATTCGCTATGATCAATGAATGCGACGGCTGTTTGGATCGTCTCTCGTTCACCGGCGAGCCCTATACTTCTGCCAGCGCCATAGCTTTTCAGGCCTGAGGTGATCGAGCGTTTTCCATGCAAGCTCGCAGATGGCAGTGGCGTGAAGGCATCCTTTAGGGCGCCGCTAAAGAGGCGCTGGACTTCGCTGGTACGCAGTGCAATCTGAGCTCTCTCTTGCTCAACGTCATTGAGCTTTTCACTAAAGAAGCGCAGACTGCCTTCCTTCTCGCCAAGCGGCACAAACTGGTTCTTGCGCATTTTATTGACGGCATCCGCGACCTCATCCTTGAGAGATGGGGACGACACGGATGGGTGCATCAGCGCAGCGATATTCTCGGTCGTTACAGGCAGGTTGGCCAGGATTTGAAGCACAGCAATCGTCTTGGCGACGCTTTGCACCATGTCGTCTTCTGGGAATTGGACGAGGACTTTATCGACTGCACCAAAAACAGCGGGAAAGGCGCGCTTGATATCCTTGCTGAGAGAGTCGTACAGAGTGACGGTGGTCGCCAGCCAGCCCACCTGTTGGTTTGCGACGGGCGGTTGTTCCCCCGTACCTTCAACCAGGATATCCTGAAGTACTTTGATTGCAGACCGCAGTCCTATGCCCCCGGTCGACTTGGCGAGTGCGCCAAGCAGTCTGAGCAGGATCTCGAAGTGAGCGGGAAGGAACGGGTAGAGGTTAACAAAGCTCGTGCGATCAAAGCCTTCATCGTAATAGCGAGCATTCGTAAGCTTGGTATGGGAGCGCAGAGCTTGGCCATGCTTTTCAAACAACCCAGCAAGAGTTCTTTCACCGTCTGATGACTTCCCAAGCAGACGTCGGAAGCAAATTTCTTTGATGTCGCTAGACTCGAGTTCAACAGATATCGGAAACCTGTCCTTAAGTTTAAAGAGCTGCGGTGAATTCATCGCCGCGACCGGGTCATCTTCCGTTAGGGTCTGCTGAGCGGTGGCAAGAAGCCAGACCTTGCCACCACCAATATTCTTGATGTTCTCGGCAAGTCCCTGCAGATCGAGGATCTTCGATTGCTGACTTCCGACATACTGACCGACTTCGTCGATCACGAAGATCACATTCTCCTTACCGGTCTCTTCGCGAACAACATCAATCATCTCCTGAACGCGGTCATGCATCAGGTAAATTGTTTCACTGCTTGATGTCGTGAACGAGTGTTCGCTCTTGAAGAGATTGGGGTATATCTTGTGGGCGAGGCTGGGAAGAAGATGATCGACAACAAGTTCGTCGTTCTGAAGGTCTTCCCACTTTTCTCCGGTCTCGCCTTCAAAGAGGCTGCAGAACTCATCATAGCGGCCGTCCTTCTTGAGCTTGCGCTCCAAGGCCGCGACCTTCATGTTCCGAGAATACCCTAGCTGCTGCAATACGCGATAGAACAGGACTTCGGACACTTCAGCCAGGGTGGCACCCGCGATCTGCTGACTTGCCAGGTCGAGCATGACGACCGCGGCAGAAAGCCGTGATGCAACAGTATTGAGTAGCGCCTTTGTCTGGGCGCGGCGTAGACGGTCGTGTAAATGGCGAAGGAAGGGCTGTCCGTCGACAATAACCGAGTTGTCTAGAGCGAGACCTAGATACTTGGTGAAAGAACTCTTACCCGAGCCATAGAACCCCGACACCCAAACTCCCACCTCGTGACCGCCGCCGCTCTCGAGCGCGGCCTGGATGTTTTCAAGCAGCTTTTCTAATTGCTCGTCGATACTATCCGTAACGATATACTCGGAGATTTCGGCGCGCAGGCGATCCTCTTGCGCAGCCTGATAGGAGATCACCTTCTCAATAGAGCGTTGAAGCCCCTTCGATGGATCAAATAGCGTGCGAATTTCAGTCATGCTCTTCTGCTCTTTCTCGCATTCTTAGCCGCCTACGTGCACCGACCGATAGTTCCCATCTTCCGGGTAGAAACCAAGAAACTTTAGGCGAGTTTTGCCTGTTCGTACTCCCGGATAGAAGAATACGGTCGGCACATGAAACTTGCCCTGAAGTTGCGCTTCAATTGCGCCAATCCGCAGATACGGATGCAGCGACTCAAGGTCGGTGACCAGTAGGATGGCATCTTTGCGACCGTCCAACTCGCTCAGTTTCCCTTCGAGTCGTTCTTGAAGCTGATTCCGTCCGGTGAGTGCGTTTGCTAAACTCTTGTTTGCCTTCTCCCAATCCAGGGGTGCTTTAGAGTCCGCAGCTAGCCAAACCTTGCGCATGGGTGCGTTCTTGAGAATGGCGGCGATTTCGTCCGCTATAGAGAATTTCTCCACGTGCCACCCTTTGTTCTTGAGGCGAGCGCACCACGCGGGCATTTGCCGCTTAACTTCAAGTATCTCACGAGGATTGAATACGAGGTAATAGATAGGCTCGAAGCTTGCGTGCGAGAACTCTCGTCCCGCTCCGATCCGCCGAATGAGTTCATCAAAATCAGCAGTCAGCGATGGCATCTGCAAGTTCCTGCATATTTTTGAGTTTCCACGAAATCTGGACGACTCCGGCGGCAGATTGCATGATTAGTTCTCCGCGCAGCGCGATCTCCTTAAGTGTTTCAAGAACGTCCTGGGGCTCCAAGCCGAAGAGCATCCAGTCTTGATTGTTGACAACTGCCATATCGCTAAGACCTCGAAAGTGGAGATCATGAGCAAGGAAGGTCGCTGCGAAGCGCGTTTGTCGGAAAGGCTCGATGCATCGTGCGCCTGAGCGCATGTCGCCAAGTAGACCAAAGTCTGCACAAGCTCCAAGCAGGTAGCTTGCGATGCGAGACTTTGTGGAGTCAGACCATGGTACTGAAGTCTTACCCTCTGATACCGACGTCTGAACAAATGACAAAGCGTCCTGCTTTGACAGAGCAGGACTTCCAGCCTGATAGTGGGGCCAGTATATTTCGCGAACGAAGTCCGCGAGTATCGCGTTCGCACGGCATGTGAAAAGAAAGAAGAGCTGCTTTCGATCTTGAGCTGAAATTCTTTCTTCGAATGCCCGTATTAATGTCGCGGGATAGCCATCTTCGGAAAGGTAGCGCGGCGCAAAGCCTTCGGTGACAATGTTCCGCAGGCGACGGGCGGTGATATCCGCGAATTCACCAGAGGATAGCGCGCGATCAAGGAGGGTGGGTGGCTCCATCCCAGGCTCCCAGAGCGAAAGTAGTTTCTCAGTCTCTGGTATGAGGCCGAGACCAGCCTGGAGCCGCGTTGTGTGAGGCGCTGCTGTCATCAAGCCTCCGCGAAGTAGGGAAAAGTCATCGTTCCGGCCTGGAACGCGGCGTGATAGCGCCCAGCTACAACTGCGGTCCATTCACTTTTGAGCAAGTCCGCCGGAGTGCCAATCCGAATGGGACCTTCTGCGAGCTTATCGGTGTTCCGCGCGATCGAGGCGAGCCTATTGCGCGCGTCTTCCACTGAGTTTGGCGGTCCCAGCGATATAGTTCGACTGGAAGCATCATGCAGCCGACTCTCAAGCGCTTCCGGCAACCTAAAGAGGTGGAACACTCTGCCGATACCGATACGGTTGTCGTGAACCCGCCGTGCCGCTTCGGTCACACCATTGAGGCGGGCGGCATCGGCGCGACTGCCATAAATGGGCGACAGAAATGCCGAGGCATGAGGAGAGAGCCAGAGCGAAGTCCACCAACTGCTTTGCTCTTTCTCGCCCAAATACCCGACACAGAGCCTAAGCCCCATAATTTCCGAAACAATCACATCAGAGTCGACGCGCTTCCGTTGGTCGTCGGTCAAGCTCAGCCCCCTTCAGCTCTGTCCTGGCTGCTTCTCGCCAGTTTGCTCATTTATCCATTGCTCGATCTCGGCACGCCGGAAGCGCCACGAGCCGCCAACTTTGAAGGCGGGGAGCTTACCCTCGCTGGCGAGGCGGTATGCCGTCTTCTCCTTTATTCTCAGGTAGGCCGCGACCTCGCTGACGGTAAGGATGTCGTGCTCCATCGCAGGCTCCGAATTTTCGGCCTGTTTGGGAAAATATGAGAAAATTGGTCTCCTCACAACCCTTCGTGGTTCGCCTTCAACTCGCGTTGTGCGACAGCGTATCCATTAGCTCATTGGCCGACTGCTATTGCAGGCACTGCTGCAAGTTCTCCGCCACCGCGTCCGCCGCCATCCGCACCGGCTCGGCTGCGAGATGGGCGTAACGCGCCGTGGTCTGGACCTGCGTGTGCCCGAGCAGCTTGCCGATCATCGGCAGGCCGTGACCCGATGCGACGGCCGTGGACGCGAAGGTGTGGCGCAGATCGTGGATGCGGACGTCTTTGACGCCGGCGCGGGCGCGGACGCGCTGCCAAAAGGGCTGCAAATCGCTCAGGCGCTTCCCCGGCAGGGTGCCCGCGATGACCCAAGGGTTGCCGTCGATGCGCTGGGCGTCGCGAAGCAGTTCGACGGCGGGTAGTCCAAGATGGACGACCTTGGCGCCGGACTTGGAATCCGGCAGGCGCAGGACGCGCTCGGCCAGATCGACGTATGCCCACTTCAACGTCATGATCTCGTTCAGCCGACAGCCGGTCAGGATCAGCAGGCGGGCGGCGAGGATGGCCGATGGCAGTTCGATCCCCTCCGCCTCCATCTCGCGCAGAACCTCGCCGATCCGACGAAGTTCCGCCGCGCTGAGGAAGCGCTCGCGCTTCTCCTCCGGGTACTTCCGGATGTGCTTTCGCGGGTTGGTGCCATCCGGACGCAGCCCCCACATCTCGGCGAGGCTGAACATCTTCGAAACCACTTCGAGGCAGCGGTTCGCCTGATAGGGGATGTGGCGGAGGTCGTGATGGAACTTCGCCACGTCCGCCCGGGTGATGCCCGTGACCGTCAGCTGGCCGAGCGCGGGCAGGATGAAGCGTTCGAGGTTGCGGCGATACTCCTTGGCCGTGCTCGCCTTCACGCGGATCGCGATGTGCTCGTTGTCGAACCGCTCAGCCAGCTCCTTCACCGTGATCGCCTTGCGCCCCGCGTCCCGCTCGGCGGCGGGATCTTCGCCATTGCGCGCGGCGGCGACAATGGAGATGGCGCGATTGCGGGCCTGCTCGCAGGTCAGGACCGTGCTGGGCCCGAGGCTGATCCGCCGGGACCGGCGTCCGGCGCGATACTGGACCACGTAGCCCTTGCGTCCGCTCGGCAGCACGCGCAGCCCGAAGCCGGGGATCTCGCTGTCCCAGACGAAGTATTCGGCGGAGCGGGCTTCTGCGGCGTCGGCGAGGCGTTTGGTGATCTTGGGCATGGCGGTCTTCAGTGGCTCCTTCTCCATCCCACAGTGCTGAAGCGCGGGCGGCAGTCAACGAACACATTGAAATAGCGAAGAAAAGGGAAATGGCGCGCAGTCCTTCGAACGGGGCAGGATCGCAAACTCGACGACTTGCGACGGCCGCTTCGAATCGCATCGCAAGTCTTCCGCTTAATATGACATATTGACATGTCGCATTAAGCAACCTACATCGCCGCTATGTCTGATGATGAACTCACACTCGAAGAACTGAGCGGACGTACCGGGGTTGAGGCACGCACCTTGCGGTCCTGGGTCAGCGAAGGACTGCTGGCTCCACCTTTCAAGCCTGGTCGAGGCGCTCGATACCCCGCCAGCAATGCGGATCGTGCGCTGGCCGTTCGGGCGCTCAAAGATCTGCACGGGCTGTCTCTCGCAGAGATCGGGCGTCGCTTCATGATGGCGACGGAGGACCAGATCCGGGAGTGGGCCCTCGAGGCAGGTCCCACAACGGCTTCCACTGGGTCGGCGCGCGATTACCTCAGGCGGATCCAGACACGAAGCGCCACCGAGGAACCGCCACAGCGATCGATGGACTTTTTCGCGAAGAAGACCCCTTCGAGCAAGTCAGAACGGTCGTCTTTCGAACCTCGCTTCAGCAAGCCGTCTACGGAGTCCTATCCAAGAGCTCGCTCCGACGAACGCCAGGCGGAACTGGCGAGCATCGAGCGGCTGATCCTTCAGTTGGAGAAGGTACTCGAAGCGCCGGCGCCGAGGCGCTCGCGAGGGACGGTCTGGACGCGGATCTCCGTCACGCCGGATCTCGAACTTTCCGTGCGCGGCGATCTCGAACCTCGCGAACGGGTCCTTTTTGAACAGCTCGCGGACCAGTTCCGCGCCATTCTTACCGGGAGAGCAAAAAATGACTGATGTGAATTTCACCGCCGCTGCCGCCTTTGACCGCAAGCTCTTCTGGGAGGGCGGAGACTCGGTGCGCTATCTCGTCGCCCGTCTGAAGGCCAACCGAAAGGATGACCGTCGCCCGGCAGAACGCGCGCCCCTCAATATCGCCCTCGTGATTGATGCTAGCGGTTCGATGGGAGGTGGAAAGCTGGAGGCGGCCAAGGAAGCGGCCCTCGGCCTGGCAGAGCGCCTCACTGAGCGGGATCGCCTTACCGTGGTGTCCTTTGCTTCAGATGTCCTCGTTCATCTCGATGGTGTGGCGGTGACGACCGACAACGCGGCCCGCATTCGCTCAGAGATTTCGCGTCTCCAGACCCGTGGCATGACCCTTCTTTCGGGAGGATGGTTCGCCGGTGTCGAGTGTGCCGCCAGGATCGCCGAGGAAGACTCGCGGATGACTCCACGCGTGATCCTCCTGAGTGACGGTCATGCCAACGAGGGCATCGTCGACCCTGAAGAGCTTCGCGAGCACGCAGGCGAACTCCGGATGCGCGGCGTTCTGACCTCATGCCTCGGTATCGGCGATGGTTACGACGAGCAGCTGCTAAGGGGCATTGCCGAGAGCGGTGGTGGACGCCTTCACGATGCCGAACTGACGAGCGAGATCTCCTCGGTGCTTCTGGGCGAACTGGACGACATCTTCGGGACCATCGTGGAGGATGCACAGATCGAGCTCACTGTACCGACAGGCGTGCGGGTCGAGGTGCTGGGGAGAACAGGATCGGAGAGCCGCGACGGTCGCTTCCTCGTTCCTCTCGGGCCGGTTCAAAACGACATCGAGCGTGTTGCCGTTCTCAAAGTCACCTGTCCCAAGGCACGGCAGAACGACGAGCTTGCGTTCGAGCTGACCGCCAGTGGACGCGCTGTCGACGATCGCGCCAGGCTCGAAACGGACGCTGTACGCCTCAGGCTCACTGCTGCAGACGGGGCCGTCAACAAGGCCCAGTCCCGCGACATCGAGATCGCGGCGATCGTTGCTCGGACGTGGAGCGCTCATGTTGTGACCACTGCGGCCCGGATGAACCGGGACGGGGCCTATGAGGAGGCCGAAAGATACATCGAACGCGAACTGCGCCACTTCTGCCGCTACGTCGAGGGCCTGGATCAAGGGCGCGAAATGATCCGGGAACTCGAGCTGCTGGCACGGCGCGTTGGCAGACAGTTCTCGTCCCGGATGCGCAAGGAGATGGTGGTCCAGTCGTCCCTGGCGATGGAGAGCCGGGTCGATCGCAGGGGCATGGGCAAGGCCGCTTGGAGTGCGCGTATGGAGCGCGGCGATTGATGACCATCAAGTGAGGGCAGGATAGGCTTCTGAAGATGGCAACCTGCGACACCTGTGGAGAACCGATTGTATTCAGGTACATGGATGGGCGCCCGACGCCCATCCATATCCATGGCGGCTGGTGTCGAGGCTACCGGGAAAAGGGTCGAGCTTCGGACAGCTCGCCGTTTCGGTCCGTTCGGTCCTACATCGTTCCAAACGCAACTTGCCCGGTCTGCGGCGAGACCGTCTTCTTCTATCAATCTCCCAACGGCGGGCGCGTCTTCTTTGATGACCTTGGCTGGCCTTGGCCGAAACACCCGTGCACGGACAATCAACGTCCGGCCGGAAAGCCGGCGCATCCAAAGCGCACTGGCAACATCTTGGCATTTCGCGCGAGGGATGGTTCGCAGCTTGCGCTCTACGACCTAGATGACTTTGAGGATCTGGAAGGCCACTATAAGTTCGTCTTTCGCCGGCAGGACACGAACAAGCGTCGGACTGGTATTCTCAAGAAGTCCACGATGAAGAAAGGCGGGCTGAAGCTCGATGACTTTTTCGACGCGCCGTCTTTTGTCGTCGATCTCGACAAGAGCTCCGGCGCAGGACTGCGCGTTGACTTCATCTGTGCCAGACTTGGCAAAATCGTGAGGATCAAGATGTCCAAGGATACCGGCGAACGCTAGCGCCTCGGGCAGGCCATATTTGAACTCCCGTCCCTTTGCCCGATTGTCAGATCATCGGCTTCGTCTAAGAATGCGCATCCCGTCATGCGATACTGCAATGGCTACAAAAGTCATTGTCCAGGCGAGTGGAATGTAAAAATATTCATCTAAATATCGGTCATCCAAAAAGAGAAAGATCAAGCCAATGCCGCAAAGCGCGACCAGAGCCACAAACGCCCTTGGGTAAGCCTGATTATTCGTCAGCCATCTCCAGCCAAATGGCAACCAAGAGGCAGAGCCGACGATAAGCCAAGAGAAAACCCGGCTCAAAATATCGTCACCTCGAAAGAACTCCTCATAAATTGGAATGGACAGAGGTATCGACAGAAGTAGCCAGATGGCTGCGATCGCTTTTGGCAGTTTTTCCTTGTCGACCTTCATACCTTTCAGCCCGCCATTGTGCGATGCAGAGCTATCGCGGGTTCCTCGTTCCAGGTCAAAATCATGAAGAAGGCTCGAGTATTTGCGGGCCTCTTCCTTGATTGTGCGCTTTTGCTTGGCGGCGATCTCGCCATCAGTAGCCAGCAAGCGGTCAAAGACGTCCATGACCGCCGCCGGCGCCTTATCTTTTTCGGGGGAGTAGCCCTCCATCTTGTAAACGCGAGACTGATGATCGAACGAGGCTTGGAGTTTTTCGGATGGCGCCAGGCCAATGGCAAGATAAGCCTTCCACGCTCTCGCTATCCTATCCATATCACCATGGTTCAGCTCTCGATCACGACAACCCAACCATTCTTCGATCACGCGCCAGTCATTCTTCAGGCGGTGACCAGCCTCAAGGCTTGGGTCTTCAGAGAGCTTTTTAAGCGTCAGAATGAAGAACTGGCCGCTGTCAGCGAAGAAGTCCTCGCCTTCTCCTACTGAGATGGTGTTACTCTTTGGATCAAATGCCATATTGAGTTCCCATTTAGAAGAGCGCACGGCGCAGCGTATTCGTCGTCAGGAGTCAAGGTTTCCTTTGGGCGTTCGCTAGTTGCATGGTCTGAAGCATCGCGTCAGCCACCTGAGCACGGTTCATTGCCCAGATCGACATGTTGAGCGCGATTCCCCGTGTGGCATGCAGAGCATTGGGCAAGAAAGACACGTACGCTGGGTTGTTCTGCCGGCCGCCGGGGCACCAGGCCCCAAAGTGTGGTGGGAGATCATTGCCCTGCATTTCCATGCGGTTGAGTTCGGCGAGCACTGAAGAGAGGCCGCGCTCGTCCCTAAAGGTCTGCGGCATGTTCAGAAGGCAAAAGAGTCCGCCTCCCATCTCGGGGTGCGGCTGGTCCGCCATCATCTGCCAGAGCGCGGTATGGCTGTGCCCAGCGGCAGCGCTAACCTCACCCGAGCGAAGACCAAACTCAGCAGTCAGACCGAGGCCCCCGCGAGTACAGACACACAGTCTTGAGAGCTGTGAGTGTGCGAAGTCCAAGTCTTGCTCGGTCCAGGAGGAGGGTTCGGATTTGCGGGGCGGTTCATTGGAAAATGTGCGTCGCATCGCGCCCAGCATCGTGTCCGCAGCCGCAATGATCGTAAACAGAATGAGACCGAACTGAACGTTCCACGCGTTCTCGCCCTCATAGACAGTGAGCCTGGACCCAATATAGAGCTGCCCGTTCTCTTCGGTGACGGCGCCTAGAGTCGCCATTCGATTGATCATGTCCACGAAGCCCGGCTTGCCGGAAAGAGCAGCTAGCTGGGAGGGCAGCTGCGTCTTGATCGTAACGATCGCAGATATGACTGCATCGCCGGCATCGGGGTTTGCCGGCGCCTCCACGTCAACGCGCGTCGTTAGATTGTCGTTCACAACGATGAGGGAGTCCCCCTTCCTCGTCGCCTTCAATGTCGTCGGCGCCAGCGCAGCTTCCAAATCGTCGAGCGGAACGCCGCGAGGTCTAGGTTGTGGTTTCTGAAAGAACATGGGGCCTCAAGGATTATTACGTAATTTCATGGGCATATGCTCTGCCATTATTCACTGAGGTCTCTTGCGTTCTGGGCAAAGTGACGGGAATGTCTTCTCGCCAGCTATTTGAAGAATTCGCCATAGTTTGCCTCGGCAGCTCCAATTGCCTCGTCGAGAGTCGAATAGACACCATCATCATCGTACTCCATTGCTTGAACAAAGTAGGCGCCAGGAATGCCTCTAACAACGACCGAGTAGACGCCCTTATCTTGCTCCGCGTCCCACGCTCTCACCTCCGGCGCTTCGGTCACGAGCGCATCATATGCTGCGTCGTGAACCTCATCAGGATCGGCCATGCCAGACGCATCGAAAAGCCCGGCCTTGATTATCGCCTCGATTTGAGCCTCCGTTAGCGTCATCGATCCGCGTCCTTCTTCGCCACCAACCGTTCCACCTCAGCGATATCGCTCTCGCTGTGCAGACACTTCTTCCAACCCTCGGGGTCCTTCGTGTCGTAGAACCAGCCGGGGTTCATGCTGAAAGTGATTTCCGTAATCTCCGTTTGCCACCATCCGTTCTGTCCATCGATGAACCACCGTCCGTCGCTTGTCCTGACAACAGGGTCACGGTCCCAGAGCAGGATGTGGTCAACATAGGGGGGAGCGTCCTGCAACTCATTCTTGAGCGCGACAGAAATACGGTCAAGAGCCCGAGCAACCACCTCGGATGGACATTCTGCAAACAGAAGTGACATCGAGGAAGTCATTCCTGGACCACCAGGATCTATCAGTGACCCTGGCCCTTCATGCGCGCCTGCATTCTCCAGGACCTCAATCAGGAATCTCTGGAGGATATCTCCATCGAGGTCCACGTAGTCGTCATCGGGCGCATAGTTGCATTTTGCTGACTCCCAGAGCTCTGGAAAGGCATCGTACTTCAAGCCTGGCTCTGAACCATTCTGCAGATGCGACAGAAAAATGTCTTCGATTATGGAGGAAAACTCTCCCTGACGGTCATAGATCGCGCCACCCTGGCATTCACAGAAACTTCGATCAAAGCTCCCAACCAGGTGACCGCAATCCCAGTACTCCGCCGCACCACAAATCGGGCAGACGACGTCTTCTCCGGTATCTTCATCGATGGTCATGAAATGATCCTCCATCCAGTTCCGTCTCTACTGGCCCCGCTCGTGACCTCTCAGGCTCTGTAGCGAGAGGCTCTGCTGACCGGGCTCCATCAGATAGGAGACAAGCGGACCGTCCTTCCCGGCCGAGTAGTCGAGACAGAGCGCGTTCGGGGCTTGAAGAACCGGTTCACCGGTCAGCCAGTAGTGACCAAAGAATACGGGCTTGGCAGCAACCGGATAGGTTCGACCAAGGATATCCTCGGGCGGGACTTCGTCCGGAAGCTCCGAGGGGTCGGGAATCGAGGCCGATATCTCGGCCCAGCTCTGAGAGTTCTGCGCCCACCAACGAACGCGGATGTAATCACGCCAGACCCCGTCCTTGTCATGAAAGCCGTAGCCAACTGGCAGCGGATGCTCGGGACCCTTAGTCGTCGTCTCTACGAGGTCGAACATGCTGCTCGTCCGATCCGCCGCCTCAACAAACTGGTCTTCGCTGAGAACCCCGTCTCTTGTGACGGCCTTGAGTTCTGCAATCCGCGCCTCGTCCCAGCAGGCGTGAACAGCTCTGAAATGCTCAAGCTCCAGAAAGAGCGGTAGCGTGCGCATCCACGCGATGAGTTCGTCAGCCTTCGGGCTCCCCAAGGGAAACTCATCCAGAAACGTCTGATGCTGGCGCGTGTTCTTCTGTGATCTCGCCCGCAGTCCGTCGACCGCTTCACCAGTGCGCTCGAGTGATCTCGGGTCAGTCGTATGGTAAAGAATGGCGTTCAGTTCATGATTGCCCATCACGGCATATGCCGTACCGGCATCGAGCATCCTGCGAACGGTATCGATCACCTGCCCATTGTTTGGCCCCCTATCAATGAAATCACCGAGGAACACACAAACGCGCTCAGGATCAGGATGCCTCCAGGCCCCCTTCTTCTGTGAATAGCCGAGGGCGGTGAGGCGCTCCAAGAGCTTGTCTGCCTGGCCATGGATGTCGGGGATGATGTCAAACACTTCTCAAAGTCTCTTCTCGCTGGGCACTTCTACCCTGCCTGCATCTGGAGGCTTCCGAGCAAACCTTCGAATTGGGCAGAAGTGCGGTTGAACTCATGTGGGGAGAGGCAGTCCGGCAAGAGCTCGAACTACCCGGCTCCACCTGGCGTGATCTGACGGATCACCCAGAACGTCCCGGCGGATCTCGATCATAACGGCCGCGCGGGCACCCGCATCAATGACGCCGGCATAGGGCGTGTTGATCGCTGTCTCGAACCCGAGTTTCTCAAAGTGCCGAACCAGCGCGTCGCGCCACGAAGCAGGTGTCAGCTCCGGATCGGTGCCAAGGTCGATTTCCGGACGAACTGCCTCGGAGGAGACGGTTTCGATCGGCCAACGGGCGGCGGGATAGGAGTGAAGGTCGACAAGCACGCCCCCCGCTGCCGCAGCGCGGAGTTTCTCCCAATGCGGATCGTAGACTTCGCGCTGGATGGCGATACGCTCAACAGCGCTCAGTTGGCGGCGAAGGGGCTTTCCGTCATGTGTCGCGATGTAGATCATTCCGCGGCCTCGCGCCGCCATCGGCTCTTTCGCATCGTCGGAATAGCGCTCCACATCGCAGACGATCCGCGAGACTGAAGCGGGGACAATGGAGGCCTCAGGCCAGGCCTCATGTGCCAGCGCGTCGGTATGAAGGTCAGCCGACGGCGTAGCTTCCACGAGGAGTTCCTCTCCGGAAAGCAGGAACGGCTCGCGGTATGCTTCCGGGATTTCGATGGAAGCATGTGGAACGTGGACAACCATATTCATCATCAAGCGCCCCGAAAGTAGAACAGGCCCAGAGCGGCAAGAACTGCCACCCCCGCGACCGCGCCGGCAACCACGCTTTCCCTGAATAGAAGTCCGATGCCGACGACGGCCGCTACCTTCACCCCATGAAACAAGACGAAAGCAGCAAGATACTTGAGGATCGGCATGATGCCTTCGGTCAACGCAACGCAGATCAGAACGAAGCCAAAGACAGTGGAAATGTACCACAGGAACAAGAACTGACCGAAGCTCTCCGTGGGAGGCGAGACGAACCAGGCAAAGCCGGCACACCCGCCGACGAACGCGATCGGCTTCAGCAGATTCCCTGCTCCTTCCCTGCTCTTGGCGGCTCCGGCGCTCCTGGCGTTGTGGTCCATATTTTCGGTCATTCTCAAAATGCGGCTCCATCACGGAAGTAATCGTGTCACGTAACACAATTTAGCATCTAGAATACGTATTACAAGATGTGTAATACATGTTTCTGAGCAATAGCCTCGGGAGAAGGCCGACATGGAAGACAAACCGATCTCGGTGCGGCTGGGTTCACGTCGCATGGACGCTCTGGAGCGCTATCTTGCCGCAAACCCCGACGAAACGCGAAACGGCGTAATTGCTGGCGCTGTCGAGCAGTATCTCAGGGAGACGGGTTTCTGGGATGAAACGCTCCCGGAAGATAGCCGGCTGGATCATCCCGATGACCGCCATCGCCCGACGTTGTCGGAGCGGGTGAAGCGGCTTGAAGCTCTCGTAGAAGATCTCGTCAAGTCCGGAAGCTGATCATCTTGCCCTTGCGTCGCACCGAGTTTCCCCACTCCCGAAAACCCCTGATGAGGACCTTTCGATGAAATCCCTGGTCGCCTCCCTCCTGTCTGAGCTCGAGGAACGCGTATCAATGGCACTCTCCCTGAGCGCAGACCAATTCCCAGAGGACACGCTCCTTGAAGGCGACGAAGAAGTATCATGGGTCTCCAGCACCTTCGACGGGCTGAACATGATCAACATCTACGAGATCGGCGAACCTGGCGCATCACCGCGCTACATTGCATCAGGCCATTCTGATGGTGGCGTCGTGGTCTTTGCTGCCGGCCCCTGGGATAGCCTTGATGCTGCTGAAGCAAGCTTCGGAGATATCGAAGAAGAGTGGAAACGGCTTTGAGAGGACGGACGATCAGCCGTTTTGATTACGTGCTACCGTGGTAATCGTTGTCCGGAGATCTGGAAGCATTGTGGAAGCACGGGGGCACAAGATGTTGCGGTCTTCCGAGAGTTTCCGCGAAAACGCCCATCAACGAGTGTCACCGCAACACTTTGATATAGCGCAATAACTCGAAGATCTGCGTGATTGTTCATGGTTCGCTCCACACAACTCATAACCTGAAGGTCGTAGGTTCAAATCCTACCCCCGCAACCAAAATTCCAAAACAATATCAAAGCCTTGCGCCCCGCATCACGCGGGGCTTTTTGCGTATGCGCAATTCTTGTCAACGCCGAGTCAACGTTTGACGAGCCCTCCTGAAAGGCGGGGGCGTTCTGCGTCTGGCGTCGACAAAAGCCTCGTGGCAGCATTCCGCCATGATCGAATTCCGCAGCCTTACCGATGACCATCCCGACCTCGCGCATTCGCCGTTGTTGCGCGCGGCGTTGTTGACCTTGCGGTACGCGCAGGCACACGGGTCCATCGGTCTGACGAAAACAAAGACATTCAAGCGTGTCTTCGTTCATTGGGCGGTCGAGCACTTTGACTGGCCCGGAAAAAGCGCCGCAGAAATGTTCCGCTACAGCAAGGTCATCAATGAATACGACTTCCCGCCGCTCGAGGTGCTGCACTACCTGTTGATCACCCTGCGCCTGGGGCGGCACTTCAAGGGCGAATTCAGGCTGACCAGGCGTGGCTCGGACTTGGCGCAAGCGCCCGCACAACTCTTTGCCGAACTGATCCCCTTCTTCGTTCTCAAGATCGATCACGCCTCCTATGCCCGCTTTCAAGAGCGCCCCTTCGGCAAATGGGATGTCTGGATGAATGTCATCAACGTCGAAGCCGACCACGGCACAACCGAGCGGGCATTGTTCGCCGCGTTCTATGGCGAGGAGCATGACTGGGACAATGCCGGGTGGCGCGAAATGGCCGCGTTCTCCTCGTGCGTCTTGCGCCCGCTTGAATGGACCGGGTTGCTTGTCCAGACCCGTGAAGAGCGCTCGGGCAAGCATGTGCACCACGTCTTCAAGACGCCGCTCTGGCGGAGCGCCCTGAAGTTGGACACCGACGGCATGCTGCAGCCAGTTTCCGTTCAGTAAGGAATCTGGCGATCCGCCAAGAGCCGACCTTCGAGGTCGCTGCAGCGAAGGTTTTCCTAGAGCCCAAACCACATGATATTGCACCGCGTTTGAATGGCAGCTTTCGGATGGCCTCACGCTGCATCGGGTGACCGGTTCCACCCCAGCCAAAAGCGCATCTTCGGCCTCTCAATGAGCGATCATATGGCGCGGTTCAGAGGACATCGTCTACGATGCGGTGCACCTGTTCGATGCCAGAAGCCGTGCGGCGGTAGAACGTCCACTGCTTGATGCGCTTGCTCTCGATTAGACCCGCATCGACGAGTTGTTTCATGTGCCGGGAAACGGTTGGCAGTCGGAATCCCAGCTTTTCGGCGATACGTGAGCCGCATACACCGTCGGCTCTCAGGTCGCCATGCTTCTGGGCGGCAAAATGCGCCTCCGGCTCCTCTAGCCATTTTAGGATTCGCAGCCGAGGCTCACTCGCCAGCGCGCTGAACATTTCTTTTGCTTCCACCATGCGGTCTCTTGTCGTGCGCTTTTTCATCGTGTTAGCTTATTAGCTAAATTCATTCCATTGAGCAAACGAACCATGACGACCAGTGTGTTTGCGATGGTGCTCGGAGCGGCCTTCCTGCACGCCGCGTGGAATGCTCTGGTCAAGGTGAATGTCGACCGGCTTGTCCTGATCGCAATAATGGTCGTCAGTCAAATCGGGGCAGTATTGCTGTTTCTTCCCTTTGTGGCGTTTCCCCCGGCGGCCGCGTGGCCGCACATTTGGGCTTCGACCGCGATCCACACGGGCTATTTCATGTTTCTGGCCCTTTCCTATCGTTTTGGCGATCTGAGCCATGTCTATCCAATTGCGCGCGGCTCGGCGCCGCTTATCGTCGCGGCGGTATCCGTTGCCATCATCGGCGAGACCCTGAGCCGCGAGGCCATGCTGTCTGTCTTGGTGATCGCGCTTGGAATCATGAGCCTCACCCTGACGCGAGGCGCGAGCGGGTTCAGGGAACCGAAAGCCATTCTGTTCGCGCTGGGGACGGGTGTGTTCATCGCCGGCTATACCGTCGTTGACGGGCTTGGTGCGCGCGTTGCGGGCAGTGCACACAGCTATATCGTCTGGCTTAACCTCTTCAACGGGCTCCCGACGCTGATTCTGGCGCTTCTGCTGAGAAGGGGCCGGTTCCTTGCTCAGGCTCGGAAATCGTGGAAGCCGGGCGTGGTCGCGGGCATCGTGTCGCTCCTCGCCTACTGGATCGTAATCTGGGCCGCGATGCTGGCACCGCTGGCAATGGTCTCGGCAGTGCGCGAGACGGGCATGGTCTTCGCCGTGCTCTTCGGCGTCTTCTTCCTGAACGAGCGCCTAAACCTTGCGCGACTGGTTTCGATCATCACTACTCTTTTTGGCGTCATGTTTCTCAAGATCAGCAGGTAATAGAGGCAAACGCTGCTACGCTCATCCGCGAGAAGATCGGAACGAAAACAAGCTGAAGACGTGGTGGGCTCGAACGCCGATCGGTGGGTTATCTGTGGAAGCAGCCGTTCTTGGTGGCGGAATGAACGTCGGCTCCGTCCGCATCTTGGGCACCCGTGCCTTTCGCAGCGAATTTCCGCTTCCCCGGTGTCGCTTGCCCGACCCGCTGTTTACCTGCAGGCCCGCGCCTGATCGCGCAGGACGGCGTAGTCGCTAAGCATCCGGACGACCGTCGCCCCTCCCGGCAATGCCTCAACCTCGTCCGCCGCGCGTACCTGATCGGCGCTGCTGTAGTCCACGACGGGCGGGCAGGACGGCCGGGTGTCAGAACCGGCCATCGCGCAGCCGCTCAGCGAGAGCATTGCGATCATGAGGGCGGCGGGCGGCGGCATTGAGCATCTGGCGGTGGATGGCATCGTTTTTCTCTCGGGCATCAAGCCGTTCGGCGGCGCGCCCGGCACGTTCCCCGGCGCGGCGCAGGTTCATGAGAAACAGCAGAATCGTCGCGGTGGCGAGGATCATGCCCAGCGCCTTGCGCGCCGGGCCGTTGGTCCGGGGCCAGCCGATCACCGCTGGCCCCGCTTCCAGTCGTCGAGCCTCGCGTAGATGGTGAGCGCGATGCCGATCAGGGCGATGGCGATCAGCGCCCAGCGCAGCGTGTCGAGATAAGGCACGAGCGGCTGGATGGTCGACTGCGTTTCGGTCAGCACGGCCTGAAGCGCCTCGACCCCGGCCGCACCAACCGTCGCGGCCCCCGCGACTCCACCCCCGCGCAGGGTGCGGCTTTCAGCCAGGACTTCCCGCGCGGGCGGCAGTTCCACGGCGAAGGGGATAGGGGGGGTCGGGAAGGGCTCGCCCCAGGACCGCGCGGGGCCGAGGTCGATGTGCATGAAGCCCGACCGCGGGTAATAGCCGAAGCCGAGGAAGCCGGCGGCCCGGGCGGCGGCCTCGAAGGCTGCTGGATCGTGGTTGGCCATCGAGATGTCGAAGGCGGTGCCGGCCATGTGCTTCGAGGCCGGCGCTCCGCCGACGGCGCGGTTGTGCTCGGGGCTGCGATAGGCGGAACGGACGATCAGCGGCTTGCCAAGCCGGTTGCGCAGGGACTGCAGCCTGTCCAGCGCTTCGGTGTTGATCCTGATGGCGCCGGTGCCACGGCAGGCGATCTCGGCGGGCGAAAAGCTGGGCCAGCGCCAGGTGGCCTCCGGCACATCGCGGTAGTGGGCGTAGGTCAGCGTCGGCATGGGGGTCCTCCAAATGAAGAACCCGCCTTTGAGGCGGGTCGGGTGGTGGCTTCAATGTCAGGGTGATGGTCGTCGTTCAGTCGGCGCGGCTGCGCTGGAACGCCTCGAACATCAGATCGCGCATGGCGCGGATATCGGTTTCGATGCGTTGCAGCCGGTCGGCGTCGGTCTTGCGATCCTCGGCGCGCTGTCGATCGACGCGCTCACGTTCGGCGGCCAGTTCCCGGTCAAGGCGTTCGAGCATGGCCTCGTTCGTGAAGGCCTTGCGGGTCACGGTGGCGGCGATGGCGAGGCTGCCGCCCATCAGGGCGGTGATGGCCGCGGTCAGTCCGTGATCGCGAAACGATTGCGCCACACTGTCGAGTAGCGTCGGCTTGTCGGTCATGCTGGGATTTCCGTCATCGGTCGGGGTGAAGGGCTGCTGCCGGGAGGCGATCATTGAGCCGATCGCGCCCCGTCTTCGGCTTCCGGCTGGCCGAGTGCCGCTGCGGCGCGATGATCTCGGCAAAAAGAATGAGCGCCCTGACAAGCGTCTCATGGCTGCGGGCTTTCTCGGCCAGACACTCCAGGCGCGGCCCGCGGACGGGGTCATCGGTCAGATCCTCGCACCAGCGTATGCGGCGCATGACCGTGGAGGGCGCCACCGCCTGCAATCGGGCGATCTGGCGCATCGAGAAGCCGGCGCTGACATGCAAGAGCCATGTGTTGACCACGACGGACATCCTCTGGGGACTGCGCATTATCATGTCACCACAGCCCGAGAATGCCGGTCGCCGTGGTCCCGGTGGCAAACACCCGCGTCACGCGAAACGGATAGACCGTGCTGGCCAGCGCCGTGAAGGTGACGGTCTGGCCGCCCAGCATCAGCGCGCGGATCGTGCCCGCACCGTCGGCCATGAGGCCCCGCGTCGCATAGGCCAGATCCTCGCCGTCGCTTGGCGTGATCGCCCCGGCATTCGATGCCGGATCGCTTCTGAGGGGCGGGGTGTATTGGTTTTCGTCGATGGCCGGCATTCCGCCGTCTCCTTCCTGGGGTTGCGCCAATGGCGACGCCTGGGGCCGCGGTGCGGCGGCACCCGCATCACGCCCCGGGGCTTTCGAATGTGAGGGTGTGGACCGCGATGCGCACGGCGCCGCCGGTGAAATCGGCACCATTCGCGGTGAGCCGGATCGGGGTGTCGGCATAGAAGGCCTGCGGACCGATCACCCCGATATTGCTGCTGCCCGGCGCGGTGCCGAGGCTTCCGCCGAACTTCCCGAGCTCGCCCGGAATGCCGCAATCGAATGACGTCGCGCCGGTGATCGCTTCGACCGTCCGGGTCGAGACGCCAAGCACGATCGCCCGATCCGGAATGACGATGGTCGACCCGTGCGACGGCCCGGACAGCGGGGACAGCAGCTCCTCCTGCACGGCCAGGCCGGTGGCGCCGCCGCCGGCCCCGCGTGCGATTGTCACATTTGGGCCCGGTGCAATCCATCCGAAGGCGTCGGCGAACGTCGTCCAGGCGCTGCCGTTCCAGACGGCGAAGGCCTGTTCCGCCGCGATCCAGGCGAGCCAGCCGGTACGCGGCACCAGCCGCATCCAGGCGCCGTCGACCCGGAAGGCCACGTTCAGATCCCACCCCGTCCAGAGACCGGTGGCGCCCGGGGCCACGAGATGCCGGTCGCCATCGGCGGGGCTCGCGGGCGGCGCGGGGCGCGTGCGGTCAAGAACCGAGAGCTGCACCATCGCATCGAGGAGGCGCAGTGCCTCGTTGTGGGTGACATGCTTCTGGGCCTGCGCCGCCAGAAGATAGGGCAGGCAGAGATGGGTCGTGGTGTCGGACATGGGGAT
This sequence comes from Albidovulum salinarum, assembly GCF_025673475.1. NCBI lineage: Bacteria > Pseudomonadati > Pseudomonadota > Alphaproteobacteria > Rhodobacterales > Paracoccaceae > Albidovulum > Albidovulum salinarum. Next base: position 81,596 of record NZ_JAOVQO010000014.1, read on the forward strand.
TCCTGGTAGAAAGGATCAGAACTGGAGCGTGACCGCGGCGGGGGTGCCGCGGCCGAGGCGGTTCGAAAGCTGGGAGACGCGGATCACCAGCGTCTGGCCGGGCCCGAGCGGGGCGCCCCAGTCGGCACTCTGCTCAGCGGCGGTGTAGAGGGCCGAGGTCGTGTTGCTGGTCAGCGTGCGCTTGACGGTTGCGCCGTGGCGGATCTCGACCTCGTAGGCCTCGTTCTTTTCATCAAGCGGCACCTCGACCTGCTCCCAGGCATCGGCGACCAGCGCGCGGGACCGCCGCGTCCAGCGGATCGTCAGATCGCCGGGGCTGCGCGCCGTTCGCCACGGCTGTTCGACATGGGCCGGGGCGAAGGGGATGAGGCCGCGACCGGTCGGCGTGAAGCCGAAGCCCGCGTAGCTGTCGTCGCTGACCGCCCGCACGGCCGGGCCCACCCGCCAGTTCCATGGGCGCCCGAGGTCGGCCTCGGCGATGGGCAGCGGAGCAAGGGCAGTATCCAGTACCACCACCCGTGCCCCTGCCGGGGTGGGATTGCCCATGGCATGTTCCGTGCCCCGCTGGCCGCGCAGCAGGCGGGTCAGGCGATAGCGGCCGGGGGCGATCAGTTCGGCATCGCCTGCCTGGACGATCTCCCAGACCCCCGCCGAGCTTTCGACTGCCAGCGCATTGGCGCCGCCGAAGAGGGCAACGTCGGTCACGCTTTCCAGCGTTCCCGACAGGAGATCGACCACCAGCGCATTGCCGAGATCGAAGCGCGAAGTCGGCCCTGAAAAGAAGTCGAAAAACAATGTGCCGATCCGCGCGCGGCTGCCGAAGGTGGTCAGCAGGCCGAAGCCGTCCGTTGCCGGGCTGCGAAAGACCGCGATCTCTCCCGGCCAGGGGCTGGCATGGGCGGCGATCAGCGGGCGATGCGCGGGCTGGTCCTCGCTGATCTGCGGCAGATCCAGCATCACCACCTCCGGCGTCCCGAAGACGACGGGGCTCGCGAGGCTCGCGGGCCGGGGATCGCCGGGTGGCAGGTCATAGGCGGCGCGGTCCTGGCGCACCGCCTCGATGCCGCGTACCTCGGCGTCGGCAACGCACATCAGCCGGAACTCGACCTCACGCCCGTTATGGGTGAGCCGGATCACGTCGGCGGGGTCCAGCGCCAGCCGCGAAGGTGGCAGGCGGAAGGTGGCGCTTTCCCGGCCGATCCAGGCTTCCATCAGCGCGCGGCGGCAGCGACGTTCGGCTTCCTCGGGCGGGATCGCCATCGGGAAGGATTCGGAGGCGATGCGGGTGGTGTCGACCGTGATGCGGCGGGCTTCGACGAGGGCGGCGTCATAGTCCTCATCCGCCCGCGCGACCTGCCACTTCAGCGCCTGCGGCAGTTCCGTCTCCTGGCCGCGGGTCAGCTCAAAAGCCTCGCCCTCGCGGGCAGACACGAGATCGTCGATGGCCAGTGTCGCGACCGAGGCCCGCCCGCGCATGACGAAGCGGATCACGCCTTCGGTCTCGATGGCATCGAAGCCGAAGTGCCGCGCCAGCGTGGAAATCGACGCGCGCGGGCTTTCCAGAGCGGCGATGACATAGCCTTCGACCGCGCCCCAGAGACCGGAGACGTCGATCAGGCTTTCCGCCAGCCCGGCGCGCAGGCAGAGATGGCGCACGAGGGCGGCCAGCGACACCGCACCCAGCCGTCCGGTCAGCCAGTGGCCGAGCCGCCAGTTCGGCCCGTCTGTCCAGACGCCGGTCAGTGCGGGGAAGAACGGATAGGGCCGCGCATCCCATGTCCAGGCGGCACATTCCGGGACATGGACCATCCGGCCGCCGTAGACGGAGGAGATCGGATTGTTCGCGGCCTCGCCCCACCAGAGGTGGCTCGCCTCGAGACAGGCGCGCTGGATCGCGTCGTCGCGCCAGCCGCGGGAGAAGTAGGGGGTGAAGCTTTCCGATGACTTCGGATCGAAGAAGACGTTCGGCTGGTTCGTGCCCCGGTCGATGGCCGGGCACCCCAGTTCGGTGAACCACACCGGCTTCGACTGCGGCACCCATGACGTGGGCGTGGCGCTCTCGACCCCGCCCGGCCGGTTGAAATGCGGGTTCGACCACCAGGCGCGCAGGTCCTTGGTGCGGAAGACCCAGGGCTTGCCCGCGCTGCCGTCGGTGATGGGCGTCCGGATCTGCGCGGAGCGGTCCGCCACGCTGGCATAGAACCAGTCGAAGCCCTCGCCACCCGCGATGTTGGCCTGCAGGTAGCCTCGGTCATGGATCGCGGGCCAACCCTCAAGGGCATCGGCATGGTCGAACCCGTCGCGCCAGTCCGAGAGCGGCATGTAGTTGTCGATGCCGATGAAGTCGATGTTGGCATCCGACCAGAGCGGGTCGAGGTGGAATAACACATCCCCACTGCCGTCGCCGGGCTGGTGCCCGAAGTATTCCGACCAGTCCGAGGCGTACCCCACCTTGGTGCCCTCCCCGAGGATCGTCTTCACGTCTGCGGCCAGCGCCTTGAAGGCGGTGACGGCGGGATAGCTGCTGGCCCCGGACCGGATGGTGGTGAGACCCCGCGTTTCCGATCCGATCAGGAAGGCATCGACCCCGCCCGCCGCCGCGCAGAGATGAGCGTAGTGCAGCATCATTCGGCGAAGGCCCCAATCGTCGGATAGGCCGGTCCAGCTGACGCTCTCGCCTGACACGGCGAACTGCGCCGGGTTCGCCGCGCCGAAGAAGGCTGAGACCTGCGCGGCCGCTGCGGCGGTTTTGTCCACTGTCCCGGCATACCCCGCCGCCGGAGAGCAGGTGATCCGGCCGCGCCAGGGGAAGCTGGGCTGACCGAGGGTGGCGGCGGTGTCCGAATAGGGATTGGGCAGGCTGTTGCCGGGCGGCACGTCCATCAGCAGGAACGGATAGAAGGTGACGCGCAGCCCGCGGGCTTTCATCTCGCGGATCGCCTGCACCACCGCGAAATCCGCAGGCGTGCCGCCATAGATCGGGCGATCCTCGGCGTCACGGCTGACCAGATGCGCGTTCTCCCGCGCGACCCCGTTCACCGTCCAGACCTTCGGGCTGGTGACCTTGGTCACTACCTCCACCCCCGGCTTGATGGTGCAGTTGCCTGCGCGCAGGTCGTTGCCGAACCAGGCGACGACGAGGCTCACGCTCTCGACCGCCGGCGCCATCGCCTGCAGCCGGTCCAGCGCCACGACGATGTCGGCCTCGTCGGGCAGCGCATTCAGATTCTCGGCCGTCTGCGCCCCGATCGCGCCCTTGCGGATCGCCTCGGTCGCATAGGCGAACTCGCCCGAGGCGGGGATCATGGTGACGGCCTTGACCAGTCCCTCGGCGGTGTCGGGGTCGGCCAGCGGCCGGAACACCTCGAACGAAAGCTGCGGCAGGCGGTTGCCGTAGGTGGCAAGCGGCAGGTCCTCGAAGACCACATAGGCGGTGCCGCGATAAGCGGGCGTGTTGGCCGCCCCCATCTTCGCCGCGATGAACGGGTCGGCGGTCTGGTTCTCGTTCCCCGGATACCAGCGCCAGGTAATGCCGGTCATGTCCAAGGGCTTGCCATCGGCCCAGATGCGCCCGATGCCGGTGATCGGGCCTTCGCACAGCGCGACTGCGAAACTGGCATAGTACAGATACTCGGTCGTCCGAACCTGGCCGCCGCCTCCGCCCTTGCCGCCGCCCTGCGTCGTGGTCTTCGTCTCCTCGCGGAAATCGGTGGCCCAGATGATGTTGCCGCCGATGCGCATCCGCCCGTAAAGGCGCGGGATCACCGCGCCCTCGGTGGCCGAGGTGATGCGAAGCGAATCCAGCCGCTGCCCTTCGATCTTCTGCGCGGGCACCAGCGAGGACACGATCCAGCTGTCCACCGCCGAGCCGATGGTGGAGCCGATGAAGCCGCCGATGGCCGCGCCGGAAAAGCCGAGGATCGCGCCGCCAAAGGCCCCGCCTATGGCGGAACCGACGGCGCCTAGGACGAGCGTGGCCATCTGGAAATCTCAGGGTTCGAGGGGGCAGCGTGCGGGGAACAGAAAGGCGAAGGCGATGCGCCGCCGCCAGGGGAGCGTCAGCGGCTCTTCGATCACGCCGAGGCGTTCATCGGCGTGAAGGAAGGTCTCGGGGCCGGTAAGGATCCCGACATGCTTGGCGATGGCGCGCGGCAACATCCGGAACAGGATCAGGGTGCCCGGGCCCGCCAACTGCACTGGAACCTCGATCATCATTGCCCGCGCGCCTTCGGCCAGAACCTCGCGCGGCCCCGTCTCGCCCCAGTCGCGACTGTAGGGCGGGATCGGGAACGGTTCCGGCCCGACGATCTCGCGCCAGACACCGCGCGCGAGACCAAGGCAGTCGCAGCCAACCCCCTTGAGGCTGGCCTGATCGTGGTAGGGCGTGCCGAACCAGGACCGCGCGGCGGTGATGACGCGGGCGGGATCGGCGGTTGGGACTGGCGTGGTCACAGCACTGCCCCCTCGTGCCCGCCGTCTTTCGTCGCGTAGCGCAGGACCGCGTCCTGCCCGGGAATATTCGGAAAGCCCCGGAAGTTGGCGACATTGGCGAACGTTGTCCCGCAGGTCGCGAGGCGCTTGTCGCAGCCCGCCCGGATGATGAAGGCGTCTGTCGCCGTGATCGGCCGCACCGGGGCTTCGAGCAGGGTCAGGATCGCGATGCCATCGACGAGGTCATGCGCCAGCACCTCGACCCGCCGCCCGGCATTCGCGCCTGTCGACCATTCCACCAGCCCGAAGGTGAACCAGCCTGCCGCGAAGGCGCCGAGGCCGGAGGCGGTGACGGCCCGGTCGCGCAGCACATCGATGACCGCGCCGCTGCCCCTGAAGGCCGGGGCCTCGAGGTTCACGCCGCAGCGCGCGTCGCCCAAGGCGGCATCGCAGCTGGCCTGGAAGGTGCGCCCGACCGTCTGGCCGAGCACATGGGCGAGGCTGCGCACCTCGGCGACGAAAGCCAGCCGCCCACGCCGGATCTGACCGATGGCTCCGCGGCGCAGAAGCACGCGCTGCGCGGGGCTCGCCCAGTTCACCCGCCAGACCTCGACCGCCGCGTTGTCCCAGCGGCCGTCGAGAATGTCGGTTTCCGTAATCCGGTCGGAGGACAGCACGCCTTGCGCGTCCTGCGCGTCCACGGACAGGTCGGACCCCGACCGCACCTCGGAGGCGGTCAGCCCGCTTTCCGGCCCGAACTCGGTCCCGTCGAAGCTGAGCGTCCGGTCGTGGTCGGTGAAGCCAAAGGTCACGCCATCGGCCCGGCTGATCCGCCAGCACCAGGACAAGGTGGTGGTGCCTTCGTCGAGGTGTGCCTGCAGGGCAGGAGGGAGGGACTTCATGCGCGGATTTCCACGAGCGGGATCGAGGTGATGGAGCCGAGGCGTTCGAGGTCGAGGGTGATGTCGAGGGCGTCGGTGTCGAAGCGGACGGGGACGTCGAATTCGAAGCCTGCGGTGAGGACGACGCCTGCGGCGGGAGCCGTGGCGAAGGTGACGAGGCCGGTCGTGGTTGAGGCTGACCAGCCGGAGGATTGGGGCGCTCCGTTCAGGGCGACGGTCACGGTTCCGGCGACGGGCCTGGTGATGGCCCGCGTCCAGCTCTGCGCGCCGGAGCTGTAGCGCTTGGCCAGCTGGAACTGTGTGGCCGATCCGTTGCCGGTGCCGATCGGTTGATCGGCTGGCCCCGGTGCCTGCGACGGCAGGCAGGACTTGAAGTCGGCCCAGTCCTTGAAGCGGAAGCCGCAGAGGCGGCCGTTCCGCGCCTCGAAGAAGGCGACCACCGCCGCCAGATCGTCGGCTCGGCGGATGCCATAGGCGACGTCGTAGCGGCGGCGCGAATTGGCCCAGCTGGCGTTGCGCTCCTCGGCGCCGGAGGCCAGTTCGACGATCTGGGTGCGGCGCTCGGGGCCGCCGCGCGCGCCGCGGCTGATGGCATCGGGGAAACGGACGTCATGGAAAGCCATGGTTGATCCTCACATGCCGCGCCGTCCGAGCGACACGGCGCGGGCGATGTCGCTGGCGACCTGTGTGCGGGACTGGCAAAAGCTCTCGGCATCCCGCGCGTTGATCGTGACGTTGACGGTGGGCGTGGCGGTCATCCCGTAGCCCGCAGCCTCCCGTCGCGACAGAACCCGCTCTCCGCGCTGGAGGATCGCGGGCACCTCGTCGGGGCGCAGCCCGGCCCAGCCGCCGGCGTGCATGCGGGGCGCCCCGGCAAAGGTGAGTGCCGGAACCATCCGACCGGGGCCGGGGGCACCGACCACGCCACCCGCGTGCAGGATGTTGGCGAAGGTGAGCGGGGACCGTGGCCCCAGTGGGGCCGCGTAAGCCCCGCGAACGCCCGCGCCGCCCAGCGCGCCGGAGAGCGCATTGGCGATAGGCCCGAGGATGAAGCGCCGGGCCGCCAGCTTCGCGAGATCTGCGATCATCGAGGTGACCAGATCGCGGAAGTCGAGCTTGCCGGTCTTGACGAAGTCGCCGATCGCGTTCTCGGCCGAGGTGAAGGCCCCGACCAGCGCGCTGCCGACATCCCCGCCGATGTCGCGCGCCTTGGCGGCATAGTTGGCGAGCGCCGCCGTGACGGCGCGCCAGCCCGTCAACGCCGTGTCCGCGCCCTCGGCCGCCGCAGCTCCGGCCTTGCGCGCGGCACTGCCAGCACCGTCGGCAGCGGTACCGGTGTCGTTCAGCCCGGTTGTCAAGGCATCGGCCGAGGATGTGGCATCTGCCAGCGCAGTCTCGGCCTCCGTCCCCGTGCCGGTCACGGCATCTTTCAGCGCCTGCCAGCTGGCCAGCGGCCGACCGGCGGCATCGGCCAGCATGCCTGCGGCCTCGCGATAGCCATCGGCGCGAGCGCGGGCATCTTCGGCCATCGCGCTGAGACCGAGATCGGGTGGCTCGAGGTAGGTCCTGGCCAGCGCGGCCGAGAAGGCATCTGCGGCAGCGGCACCGGCAGCGGTCGCCGCGCCCTCGAACGGGTTGCCGATGCGGCCGAGCTGGACTGGGTCGAGGATGCCGATCCGGACACCGCCTTCGCCCGTGGCCCATTCCGGCAGCAGCGCAAGTGCTGCGTTCAGGGCCTCGATGAAGTTGTTGATGCGGGCCACGACGCCGTTCAGCATCGCCTCGACACCCGAGATCAGCCCATTCGCTGCCTGGAAGGCGAAGTCGCCGATGGCGCCCGGCAGGCTGCCCCAGATCGCCAGCGCCGCATCATAGGCGCCCTGAAAGATCGCCGCCGTCCGGTCGCCGAAGCTGACCACACCCGCGATCGTGCCCTCCAGCGCCGAGAGCCCGGCCGCCTTCAGCCCTTCCCATCCGGACGCCATCCGCGCCAGCGCGGTGTCGAGCGACAGACCGATGTGCGACCAGACATCGCGCGCCAGATCGCCGAGGAGCCGGAAGGCCTCGCCCAGCCCGCCGACACGCGCGACGAGCTCGGATAGCTGGTAGGCCAGTTCTCCGGCAATAACGACCAGCGCACCAATGCCGGTGCGAATGAGGGCACCGCGCAGGAAGACGAGGGCGGTGGCGAGGCCGCGCACCGAAATTGCCGCCGCCGCCAGAGCCGCCACCCAGCGCCCGGCCATGAAGGCGGCAAAACTCGCGGCGTAGGTCGCGAGGCGGTCGAGATTGCCGATCAGCGTGTCGATGGCAGTCCGCAGGATGCCGCCATCCGAGGCAAGTGACACGAAGGCCGAGGCCAGTGCCTCGACAGCCGGAGCCACAGCGACGGCGATGCGGTTACGCAGGCCGTCGAAGACAAGCGAGACAGTGCCTAGCGTCAGTTGCGTGCGCCGGAGCGCCTCGAGGGCATCACCGTCCAGAACGGCGCCGAGGTCGGAGGCCTGATCCCCAAGTCGGGCCATCTCGGCCCCGCCGTTGCGCAGAAGCGGCAGGAGGCGCGTGGCATCCGAGGCCATGGCCTCGAGATAGAAGGTCATCTCCTGCTGGCTGAGACCGGCGCGTTCCAGCGTGTCGACGTAAAGCTGCAGCGCCTCTGGCCCCGAAAGGCGGGCGAAATGGTCGGCGGTGACGCCCACACGCGGGGCGACGTTCTCGAAGAAGTCCGCCATCGGCCCGCCGCCGGTCTGCAGGAAATCCCCGATCCGGTCGTTCACGTCCTTCAGGATATCGGCGAGCTTCTCCTGCTCGATGCCAACGGTGCGCGCTCCGGCCGACCAGCGCTGCAGCGCCTCCGGCGTGGCATTGGCGACCTCAGCGAACTGCCGGATTTGCTCCGCGCTCTCGGCCGTGGAACGGACGATCAGGCCGAGCGAGGCCGTGGCGGCGGCCGCCGCGGCCCCGAGGGCCACGCCTGCGCGACGGGCGAAGCTGGCAAGCCGGGTGTTGGCCAGTTCCATCTCGCGCGACAGGCGGCCGAAACCACGGGCACCGGCCTCACCGACACCTTCCAGTTCGGCGCGCACGCGTCGCCCGCCCTCCGCCACGAGGCGGACGGAGACCTTCTTCTCAGTCATTCCGGCGTCCTTCCATCTGCTCGTTGAGTTTGCGCACCATCACCGCCTCGATCTCGGGCAGCAGTTCGGCGGCGATCAGGGGCGCGATGCCCAAGCCGCCCGCCAGGGCGAGGGCGGCGCCCATGTCCCATCCGATGACCGCCCCCGGCGCGATGCGCAGCTGGCCGCCAAGACGCTTGGTCAGATCCCAGATCTGCCAGCCCTCGACAGTCTGCGGCCGGTTCAGCCTTGCGGGGCAGTCGGGGCAGATGCCCCCGGGGCCCTCGCAGGGTGCGCAGGCTGCGCAGTAGCCGTCGCCCCCGCCGAAGGACCAGTCGGCGAGGGCGCGGAGGCGTTTTTTTCCTGATCCAGCATCAGACCGCGGGCGACATATTGTGCCTGGAAGGCTTCGAAGACCGGCCAGATGTCGAGCAGGGCGTCGATCCCGGCCGGGCTGACCGGCAAGAGGTTGCCTGCCTCATCGCCGACCCCCTCCCAATCCAGCACGGCGCGGCGGGCGACCGCCTTGGCCATGGCCAGCGCCATGTCCTCCTGGCTTGATTCCTCCGATAGGCCGTCGATGGCCGGATCGGCGCGGGCCGAGACCATCAGCGCGGTGGTCAGCGGGGCCACCAGGACGCGCAGGCCGGGCAGCAGGTCCAGCCATTCGGGGCGGTTCGAGAGGTTCAGGCGGATCATGGTCAGTATCCCGTGACGGTGTTGACGAGGACGGCGGTGCACATGCGGGCGGGGCTGGAGGCTTTCGCGGCCTGCCAGTCGAAGGTCGCCTGGATGCCCTGAGGTCCGGGGATCTCGATCCGCGGGACGGGCAGGTAGACGGCATGGGCCGTAAAGGTGAAGCTGGCATTCGCGCCGAGGCTCCAGGCGAACTCGAGCTCGCAGGGCGTGCCGTCGATGGCTTGCGTGACCAGCGCAGAGTCGGCGAAACGGACCTCGATCCGGCCGGTCAGCGCCGCCATGCCCGGATCGGCCCCCTCGATCCTGCCGTCGTTGCGGATGGTCTCGATCCGGTCGAGACCGTTGGCATAGGTGATCTCGGCCGAGACGACGTTGCCCAAGCTGACGCCGTTGCGCTTCACCACCCCGTTGAAATGACCGAACCGTTGCAGGCCCAGCGCGGTCGGCGTGCCCGCAGCTGTGGTGGCGGCGACCGCTTCTCCTTGGGCGATCAGCCGGGCGGTGGCGGTCAGCAGCCCCGAGCGGTTCATCTGCCAGCTGAGCTGGTCCAGCACGCAGCCTGCATACATCGCGAACCGCGGCACCTCGGGCATGGCGAACTCGATGGCCATCGAGGGCAGCGTCCAGCTCCCGGACTGGAATTCGTGCGTGTAGGGGTCGGTGCCCGTGGTGTTCGGATCCCCAAACGCTGCCTTCAGCCAGAAGCCGAAGGCCTCCACATCGATCGGCACCACCACCTCGCCATCGGCGGTGACCGCGTCCTTGATCGGGGCCAGGGGATCGCGGCCGTAGCCCAGAAGTTCGCTGTTCAGGAGCGGCTGTTCAGAGCCGAGCGTGGTGCGGGCGAAAGGCATCAGCCGGTAGCCGCTGGCGGGCGGGGTGCCGTAGGCGGTTTCGAACGCAAGCGCCATCTGCGCCCGCGCGCCGTGTGCGCGTGCCATGGGGGTCTCCTATGTGGGGGTGTCAGGCCAGAGGGCCGGTCGTGGTGTAATACAGGACGACGGTGATCACCGCCGCTTTCAGCGCCGACGCGCCCTCGACGGGCAGATCGACCGAGGCCGGGGCCTCCGGTTCAACCCAGTCACAGAGACCGCCCAGAGTCCTGTCATCCTCCAGCGCGGTGCCGACGGCGGCGATCAGGTCGTCAAAGGCGCTGGCCCGGCCGGTGCCTGCCTGGACGACGACCTCCAATTCGGCCCGATGCTGGAAGTGGTAGCGCAGCGGCGACAGCGTCACCTCCGGCTCGCCCGGCTGGCCATCGCGCAGGATAATCAGGCCAGCCGCCGGGATCCGCTCGGGCAGCACCTCGTCCCGCAGGGTGAGGGCGACAAGCGGCTGCAGCCGCGTGTGCAGCGCGGCGAGGACGAGTTCGCGGGTGGTGGGCATGCACACTCTCAACTGACCTTGCTTGATAAAGATGGGCACTTCCATACGGGTTTCTCGGACGACATGCGCTGGAAGATCCCGGGTTTGCTCGACCGGCAGGCGGGCATCTACAACCCGCGAGTGGACGTGACGAAGGAGACGACGACGCTCCACCCTCGGACCGCGACGTGTTCCTGTTCCTCGTCGACGATTTCAACCCGATCGACGCGGGACTACTGCCCGACGGCTCGCCCGACCTCTATTTCCGGGGGTTCTACTGCTGGAATTCCGAAGCGGGGGCCAAGACGCTCGGCATCGCCGGTTTCTACCTGCGCGCGGTCTGCCAGAACCGCAACCTCTGGTGCGTCGAGGACTTCCAGGAGATCACCATCCGGCACTCTAAATACGCCGCCTCCCGCTTCGCCCACGAGGCTGCCCCGGCGCTCGCCCGCTTCGCCGTGTCCTCGCTGGCGCCCTTCATCAACGGTATCCGCGCGGCGCGGGAGAAGATCGTCGCTCGGTCTGACGACGACCGGCAGGACTTCCTCAGGAAGCGTGGGTTCTCGAAGGCGGAGACGGGGCGGATCGTCGAGGCGGTCTTGGCCGAAGAAGGCCGCCTGCCAGAGAGCGTGTTCGACTTCGTGCAGGGGATCACTGCGGTGGCTCGATCGAAGCCACAGCAGGATGCTCGGTTGGTGATGGAGGGGAAGGCGAACGCGTTGCTGGAGCGGGCTTCCTAAGCGATCAAATCAAGCGATGCGGATTGGTTTTCGGCATCGCTTCTATGCCCACAAGCTACCCATGAGCTCTGCTAAGTAGTCCGGTAGGCATGTAAGCACGCTCGCTACGGCAAAGTTTATCCGCCGACGCTAGGATTTATCTCAAGCTCTCTCAAAATAGTTCCGTCTCTCAACAGAAAAAAGTCATCGCTATTCACCCGGGCTTTTCGATATACGTCAGTCTTGCTAACTGCACCAAGACGAGCGCGCCAATATATATCCGGGTCTATTGTGATTTCTTCATTGGGAAAGACTTGATTAAATCTTTCTAATGCCTCGACATCGCTTGGTATATCAAGTTGCTCAGACATACCTGATATCTCTAAAACTCTCTGATTGCCATCGTTAATGCAAACGTACACAAAGTCAGAAAACTCACGGTTAAGGACCGCATCTATTGGAACGATTTGAAATCTGGTTCCATCATCTTCGTTCAATACCTCGACTGGCCGAAGCACTAGTGCTCCACCTCCAGAGATTTCCTGCATGTTTTCAAAGCCCAAGGCTGCAAGTTCCTTAAGGGCAACATCTTTTGGCGCTTGCCTTTCGCCAGTTGGGGGCAACAGTTCGGATCGGGTCAATTTGAGATTCGAGAGCTTTCTTCGACCCCGGGGTGTCGCCACAAGCACTATTTTCCCTAACCAACGTTGCCCAAATTGATTGGGTTGAACCCACCTGCTCGAAAATTCGTCAACCTCAATCCACACACTTGGAGTCGACCCCTTCCAAGGGTTCTGGATGTAGAAACCAGCATACTGCCTTCTGCCATCCAAATCGTCACGATATCTAACGCCGTCGACAACCACCCAGTGTGCACCGCCCAAAGCTAAAAGCGCCACGGGAGTCTGGAATGCGAACAGTACTCGATAAATATCGTCGAGCACTTCACTATCATTCTGTGAAGTTATGTCGATCACGTCTATCATTTCAGTGGAGTCATTCATGGCGTTAAGGTAATCGACGATACCCTGTGGGTCTGAATAGAGTCGCTCTACCTTAAATCGCTCACGATCATGTATCTGCTCATAGGCCGTCGCTTGATCAATCTCCAAGGCAAAGTGCTCTAGTATCATCTCGCTGCACGCAGCTCCGCAGAACCACTTTTTTCTTTGATCGACGCGCGCAACGTCTAGCCGCGCCTCCATCCAGTACGTCATGGCCTCACCCAACGGTTGATTTTCTGCGGGCACTATGTACCATAAACCGAGTTCAACCAAGGGAGGCTAGCATGCCGGCGATCGACGTCCAAGCAATTATCAAGCGTGCATACATTGATGACACCTTTCGCATCGGTCTGATGCGGGACTTCTCCGGGACTGTGAAGAGTTACCACCTCGAGCTTACCAAGGAAGAGGAAAAAGAGCTTTCCGGGATTGACTGGGAGAACTTCGGAACTCTAGTTGGCGGTGGTGGTACCTGGGTCCATATCTATAAATCCCTAGCTTAAAATTTCGGCGCGCCGTGACGATGGGATACTAATGTGAATTTGGGAATACTGATGTGGAACACCTGCAACGCAGCGTGTGACCACTGTGCTGTTTCATCAAATCCAAAAGACCGCACGACCAACTCAGATGAAGACATAAGGCGGCTGATCGATCAGTGCTGCGCTGATGATCCGGAGCCTAGTATCGGGTTGTCCGGAGGCGAAGCATTTCTGTACTTTCCGCGCCTTATTGAAATTATCAAGTACGCGCGCGAGCGCGGCGCAAAAGTCTCGGTAAATACAAACTGTTATTGGGCGAACTCTCGCGAAAAGGCTCTGGATCTTGTTAGACAGGTCAAAGATGCAGGATTAACGAAGCTTGTGGTTTCGACCGACGAGTTTCATCTTAGGTACATTCCGGCAGAGCGTGTTATCAACGCAATATTGGCATGCAAAGACGTTCATCTCGAGGTGGATCTGCAATTTGTCTCAACCAAGCGCTCGTACCGTTTGGCCGATTTTCTTGAAGAGCATGGCGATGATCTGCTCAATATTTCGTGTCGAGAGATTCCATGTCACCCGGTTGGAGAGGCGAGGAGAAACATTGCCGAGGGCGATCTCTTCATAAGAGAGGGCGTGCCCCTTGGTCTTTGTCCCAGTGCAGTGATGTCGATTTCGGCGAAGGGTGATGTTATACCATGCTGCAATACAGCGGGTCACCTTCCAGCTCTTAGGATTGGTGACGTAAGGGAACCGCTTCGTGACCTTCACGACAAGTTTAGAACCAGTGCAGTCATGCAGATATTGTGTGCAGAGGGGCCTGCCGCTTTTTTGGATGCTGCGGAGAAGGCTGGCTACCATCGGGAACGAGGTTATGTAGACCAATGCCATCTCTGCTACGATCTTTTCAAAGATGAGCAGATCGCCTTATCATTAAAGGAGTTTGCCGCGACCAAGATGTCTGAGGTTGTGTATTCATTTCTGAAAGGGCTTCCTTGCGGGAGGTACGGAACTCACAACGCTGCAAACCCGACGCTGCAGAAAGAGATGTCAGATTAGTTTTACTAGACCGACTCTGCTATAAGGAATTCGGTGTCGGTTCAAAGGTGAATTGAAAGAGCGCTCCTGTATTTGCCGATTTGATGTCGGTCGTTTAGTTCGGCTGTTGATTGCTGTGTTTTTTACAGGCAGAGGATTGCCGGGTTTTCCGTGACGGGTTTGGAGGTCGAGAGAGAGGCTCCCGGCTGGCCCGTCGCGGAGATATCCCGATGACCAAACAACAGAAGATAACCCTCAGCGCCTCGCGCGACATCCCCATAACAAGCTGATGCTCAGCCAGTCGAACGTGCGGCACGTCAAGGCGGGCGTGTCGATCGAGGAACTGGCCGAGGACATCGCGCGGAGGACGCTGCTCAGCTCATTCACCGTGCGGCCCGTGCTGGACGACCGCGGTGTCGAGACCGGCATGTACACGATCCCGGCCGGCGGGCGGCGGTTCCGGGCGCTCGAGCTGCTCGTCAAACAGAAGCGCATGAACAAGACCGCGCTGGTGCCCTGCATCGTGCGCACAGAGGGGCTCGCCGAAGAGGACAGCCTGGCCGAGAACGTCCAGCGCGCCGCTGCATCCGCTCGACCAGTTCCGCGGCTTCCAGGCGATGCGCGAGAAGGGCCGGAAGACGTTCAATCTCAAATAGCTTCCGAAGATCAAATGACTGTTCGGTCCAATGGTGCGACATTCACCGCATCCTTGCTTCAGGCCACCCCGCCACGATCCGCCCCGGCAGGCTGTCCGCCGCACGCTCTGCATCCCTCGCCAGATCCAGCCGCTTGCGCAGCTTGACCTGTGGCACCAGCAGAAAGATTGGCACGGTGGTCAGCCCGCGCCCGGTTTTCGCGCGGGATACTACGGCTCTGCCTTTCGAATTCAGCCGCCCTTCGGCCACCAGCAGGCTTGGTCCGCGGCGGCGATAGATGAAGCGCAGGCGCAGGCCGGTGCGGCGTTCCCATTCGCCGGGGGTGATGCGCCCGCCGCGCAGCGACTTGCCCGCGGCCGGGGTGGGGATGGCCAGCCAGAACCCCTCCTTCGACCGGATCAGCGGCCCGGTGTCATGCGCACCGACAATCACCGGGGCGTTCGACCAGACCAGCGTCGCCGCGTTCAGGCTCTCACCGTCCTTGGGATATGTGGCGAGCCGGATCGAGTTGCCGAGCCGGGTGCCGAGCCCCGCGCCGGTGATCTGGCCTCGCCAGGCGGATTTGAGGCCCGCGCCTGCCTCGTGCATCGCAGTGGTGACGGCCTTTTCGCCCGCGCGGATTTCGGCCTGCATCAGGGCGGCGAGGTCGGGGCTGATCTCGAGTTTCAGTTTCATGCGGGCCTCAGGTCGAGGGTCCAGATCAGCCGTTCCCTGTCGCGCAGCGGTTCCGCCTGGATGACATGGCTGTCGGCGCCAATGACGATCACATCCCCCGCACGCGGGGCGGGGAGGTCGGCCACGCGCACATCCACTGCCGTCGTGTCGCTGACGAACCGCCCTGCGCCGAAGTCGGCGACGCGGTCGGGGGCGCGGCGGATGATGCGGATCGGGCGTTCCTCCGACGTCGTGGCCGAGATCCAGAGAGCCGGGGCCGCCATGGAGGCATGGGTGAAGATGCGGTCCGTGGCGGCGGCAAAGACGGACATGGGAAGGTCCGTCAGTTCGAGCTGTGGAGCCGGACAGCAAGCCGCGGCCGCTTGTTCACCGGCAGGATCGAGGCCTCGGTCATCACGTCGATCCAGCGGCCCTTCTCGTCGAGATGCTGGCGGGCGTAGAGCGGCAGGCCGATCGTATTGGCGGTTTCCAGAAGGTTCGCCGGACCGCCATAGGTGGTGAAGGTGTCCATGGTGCCTAAGGGGAAGGCGATGCCCTCGTTCGCCGGGACCAGCCGCTCAGTCGCCTTGGTCGAAAGCGTCACTGAGCCGGAATACTCCTCGAATAGGATCCCGCCGAAGGGGAAGTTGCGCCGCACATCCTCGCGGAGGGGCTGGGCGCCGGTGGCGGCGTAGAACTTGTAGGCTTCCTCGGTCTTGGGGTGCGCGATCAACTTGTCGAAGAACTCGCGGCTGACCAGCGCGTGCACGCTGGTCATGGCCTCGCCGAGGAGGTTGTCCTCAATGGCACGCAGCACCTCGCGGACCTTGCCCTGCACGTTGGTGCCCGCGATGCCGAGAAGGAAGTCGACCGAGATCTGCGCAAGGCCGAATTCGGTGAAGTAATTGTAGAGGGTGGTCCCGGCGCCGTCCTTCACGATGCCGCGGAGCGCGTTCATCTCCATGTATTCGCGGGTCTGGGCGTGCTTGCGGCGCATGAGCGTGAGCTTGCGGTTCATCACCTCGACGAGCGGATCGGCCGCATCGAAGGCGCCGAGGCCAGGCTGTCCCTGTATGTCGGCGGGCAGGATCACGTCATCATGCGGGATCCATGGCAGGGCGAAGCTGCGCATCGAGCGGCCTTCGCGGGTGCCGACCGTGGCGGGACCGCCGAGGGGGACGGAGGGCAGAAGGCTCAGGACGCCCTCGTACTGCTCGATGATGACCGAGCGCTGGCTGACGCCTTCGAAACGGAAGAGGCCGATCTGGGCGAGGCGGGTGTAGAGGTTGGGCAGGATGTTGATGGCCTGCGTCATCTCGGCCAGCGAATAGCCGCCAGCGTCGAAAGGATTGCGGATCAGGGTCATGGGAGGCTCCGGAGGGGTGGGGAAAGAACGGGCGGCTGTTGCGGTGCCAGGCGTCAGGCGCCGTCGCGGGCGACGATGCCGAGGCTCGCCAGTTCACTCAGCTTGGCGGAGACCTTCGCCGCGTCATCGACCGTGCCGTCGTAGTAAAGAGCGGCGCGGGAGACGATCGCGGGGCCACGCGCCAGGACGATGCCGGTCGCGTCGGCGAGCGTCGCGTCGACGGCGTAGAGCAGCACCGCGACCGCGGTCTCGGCGCCATCGGTGCCGGCGGCACTTGCGTAGGTGTACTTGCCGCTGGCGGTGATGCGGCCCAGCACCGAGCCGACCGGGTAGGGCATGCTCGCGAGCAGCGTCACCACCTCGCGGGTGTAGTTCGGGTTGACCTCATATTTGAGGACATCGCCCATGCTGGGCGGTTCCGTCAGGACGGGCATGGTTCAGTCTCCGGGATGTTCGGGGGATGGGGTGCGCTGGGTGCGGCAGCGGTCGGCGCCGTGATCAGCGCGGGGCGGCGGCCGACTTTTTCGCGGCCGCGACGATGGGGCTTTCCTTCGCGCCCGCCGCCGGGGCGGTGGCGATGATGCCCGCGGCATCGCTGCGGGCGGCGAGATCGGCCAGCACCTTGGCACGCAGGGCTTCGGGCTTCACGCCGCGGGTGACGGCATCGGCCGCATCGATCTGGATGCCGAGGCGGGCGGCCTGCGCGCAGACCTGAGCGACCTCGGCCGCCTCGATGCGGATCGCTTCGGGCGACGGGGCCGTGGCTTCCGCCTGTAGCGGTGCGACTGCCGCCGCCGGGGCCGGTTCCGACGCGGCGTTTGGGGCAGGCGCGGCCGGAGGCGACGCATGGTCTTCGGGGGCGGTGGTCATCAGGGGGCCCTTTCCTCTGGGGGTGGATGTGCCGCGGGGTGCGGCGGCGAAGGTGCGGAAGGCGGTGACCGGATCGGCCACCTCGTCGGCCAGACCGGCAAAGACCGCCGCCTCGCCGCGGAAGACGGCCGCCTCTGTGCCCAGCGCGCGGAGCGTGTCGAGACGGGGACCGCGGCCTTCGGCGACGGTTTCGGCGAAGAGCTGACGCAGATCCTCGAGTTCGCCCGCGATCCGGGCGCGGACGGTTTCGGGCAGGGGCTGATAGGGGTTCGCATCGACCTTGCGGGCCCCGGCATGGATCAGCGTGACGGCGATGCCCTTCTGATCGAGCGCTCCGCTCATGTCGCTGTGCATGGCGACGACGCCGATGCTGCCGACAGCGCCGGTGCGGGGCAGGATGATGCGGTCGGCCTGGGAGGCCAGCGCATAGGCGGCCGACAAGGCATGGTCGGCAACGAAGGCCTGCACGGGTTTGACCTGGCGCGCGGCCCGGATGCGGTCAGCGAGGTCGAAGGCCCCGGCGACCTCGCCGCCGAAGCTGTCGATGTCGAGGGCAATGCCGCGGATCGCCGGATCCGTCGCCGCCGCCTGCAGTTGGGCGGTGATGCCTTCGTAGGAGGTCAGACCCGAGGACTGCCCGATCCAGGCGCCGCGACGCACCAGCGTGCCCGCGATTTCAATGACCGCGATCCCGTCGACGACGGTGAAGGGCTGTCCGCCGTTGCGCGCCTGGCGGTTGGTCAGGACGTCACCGAAGAGCGAAGTCCGGGCGGGCAGGGTGGCGCTGGCCTCATCGGCAGGCGCCACAGCCATCCCCTCGACAGTGATCTCCCTGCCGGTGATCCTAGGTCCGAGCCCGGTCAAGAAGGCCAGCGCCTTGGCGGGATCGACCATCAGCGGCGTGTTGAAGAGGCGCTGGGCGATCTGGGTGTGATGCATCATCCTTCCTCCGCAGGCCGGGGCTCCTGGTCCTCGACGTCGTCATTCTGATCGCCGCTGTCCTGCTGATTTTCCTGCTGGCCCACAGCGGTGCTTTGTCCCGCGCCGCCACCCGCCGCCTGCGCCGGAGATCCCGGCCGCCGGAAGTCGAGGCCCAGCTCCGCCTCGCGCTTGCGTTCCGCGGCGATCTCGCGGTCGACCTGCTCGGCGTCGTAACCCCGCTCCGCGATGGCCTGCGTGCGGGATTTGAGGCCCGCCTCGATCTGCAGGATTTCCGCGGATGCATCCTTGGCCGGGTCGATCCAGTCCCATTTCGTGGGAAGCCAGTCGCAGGCGAGGTATGCGCGCCGGTCGGTGGCATAGCCCGGCAGGTCGATGGCCCCCGCCAGCACGGCCATGTCCAGCCAGCGCGTCCAGACCGTCCGGCAGAGCTGATAGACCATGACCGAATGCTGGAAGGCCGAGATGCGGCGTCGGAAGTCGACGAGCGCGATCCGCGTGTTCGAGAAGTTCCCCTTGGCGGTATCGCCGGTCAGATAGCCATAGGGCACGCCCAAGGCTGCGCCGATCTGCAGAAGCGTCCGGTACTGGAACGGCTCATAGGTGCTGCCCGAGTCCGGGGTGGACGGTGTGGTGACATCTTCGCCCGGGTCGAGCCGCACCACCTGGCCCGGTTCGACCTCGAGATCGTCCTCGGCCGGATCGAGCGCCGTCTCTGGCGCTGGCGACGTGATGAACATCGCGAACATCGCCGCGGTCTTCTTCCGCTCGAGTTCCGCGTCGTCATAAAGGTCCAGCGTGAAGAGCTTCACCACGGCCGCGGCAAAGCGCGACACGCCGCGGAGCTGGCCCGCCTCGACCGGATCGAGGATGTGGATCACCTCGGCGGCCGGCACGCGCACCGTCTCTCCGGACAGCCCCGGATCGGTCAGATCGCCCGGATGGCGGCGCAGGAAGTGGTAGGCCACGCGCCGCCCGATCCCGTCGAACTCGATGCCCTGACGGATCGACCCCGCGCCGGGTAGGACGCGGGTCATGTCCTGGGGCAGCATCTCCGAGGGCAGCATCTGCAGCTGCATGGGCACGGTCAGCCCGTCTTCGGGCCGCCGCGTGCGGATGCGCAGGAAGACCTCGCCTGCAAGAAACACTTCGCGCGCCGCCCGGCGCTGCAGGCCGAAGAAGTCTGTCAGACCCTCGGCATCGGCCTCGTCGGTCCAGGCCAGCCAGAGCTTCTGCAACGCTTCCTTTTTTGCGGCATCGGCGATCTTCGACGAGGGCTTGATTCCGTCGCCGACCACATGGTTGGCGAAGGCGTCGACCGCGTTCGCGGCATAGCCGTTGTTCCGCACAAGCCAGCGCGCCCGGGCGGTGATGGTCTCGCCGGAGGCTGCGATCAGCGTGTTCACATGGGCGCAGGTCGCGCGGAACCCGCGCATGCGCCGGTGGGATTGCGCCGCATCGAACCCGCCGATGATGCTGCTGAGGCGCTGACGGAAGGCATCCAGCACCATGGTCACAGACCCTTCGTCGCGATGGTGCCCCAACGACGGCGACGCGGGGTGGCAGAGGCGGTGGCGATCCGGCCCTCCAAGTCCCGAATGGCCGCGGCCAGTTCGGCGTCCGATCCATAGGTCACGTTCTTGCCGTCGTAGCTGACGCTGCGCAGCCCGGCGAAGCGGGCTTCCTGCAGCGCGGTCAGCAGGGCCTGCATGCGTTCCAGGTCCATCAGTCCCTCATGAAGTTCGGGGTGTAGGCCCGCCGTTTCCGGCGTGGCGTTGTCAGGGTTCCGGCCTTGGGCTGGGCCGGATGGTGTGTGGTTTCGGTCGCCACGGCCACTGGCAGGCGGGTTTCCACGCCTGCCTGCGCCTCAAGCCGCAGCCAGGTCGCCTCGTCCCAGCGGTCGGCGCCGAGGATCCACGCCGCGGCGCGGGCGTAGACCCGGCAGTCCAGCGCCTCGTTCCGTTCGCGCATCTTCTGCCATTCCTGATGGGCATAGCCGCGCTTGTTCCGGATGGTCACCAGCTGCTCGGCCACCAACTGCTTTAGCCATTCGGTGTCGGCCCAGCCGGGGAGGTGGATGGTGCCGGGGGCGTCGAGCACCCCTGTGGCGCGGTCCTCGTCCGAGGGCCGTTCGATCCGCAGGAACCGGTAGGTCTCCGCCTTGAACGTCGCCGTTGCCGCCGACCAAAGCCGCGCGCCGCGCCGCAGGCGTTTGCCGCCGATGGTCGCATCGACATAGGTCGGCCCCGAGACCGGCGCGGCGCGATTGAAGCCTTCGAGACCCTTCAGCGGCGCCACCTGCTCAAACCCGACCTTGCGTGACCAGGCATAGATCGCCGCGGCTTCGTAGCCTGTGTCGATGCCGAGTCGTGCCACCGTCATGAAGGCACCGTTGGCATGTTGCCACGACCGGCCGAGCAGGGCCGTCAGCTTGTCCCAGGCGGCGGGATCATCAGGCCCGCCCGGAATGACGATGTGATCGACAAGCCAGGACTCGAGGCCCCGGCCCCAGGCCCAGATGTCGACTTCGATCCGGTCCCTCTGGACGTCGGCACCCGCGGTCAGGAACAGCCCCGCCATGGGGACCGTGCCGGGTTTCCAAGCTTCGCGCCGATCCGCCAGCCGCTGCCATTCCGGCGCATCACCGCTTTCGACCCATGTCTCGCCCAGAAGCGTGTTGCGCGCCGCGCGCAGCGTCTCGTCCGACCCTTGGGCCGCGAGCCACTCCCGCGCGACGTCGGACCAGCTTTTCCACCCGAGCGGTGAATAGAGTGCCGAGAGGTGGAAGCCGATGGCCTTCGGATCCCTGGAAACCGCTGTCGCCCGCCATTCGCCCTTGGCCAGCATCTCGGTCTTGTGGTGCTCGGCGATGGCGCGTTCGCAACCCTCGCAGTGATAGGCGGCGGTCTCAGGCTTCCCTTTCGCCCAGCGCAGCCGGTCGAATTGCAGCCATTGCATTGTGCCGCAGTGAGGGCAGGGCACGAAGTAGCGCCGCTGGTCGGACGCCTCGAACTCGCGCTCGATCCGGCTCAGCCCCCGGATCGTGGGCGTCGAGACCATGAACACCTTGCGCCGGTGCGAGAAGGTGGTGGTCCGCGCTTCCGCCAGCGTGACCGGGTCGCCCTCCTCGTCGGCCGAGGCCGGATAGGCGTCGACCTCGTCCAGAAACACGTAGCGCGCGGGCATCGACCGCAGGCCGGTGGCCGAATTCGCGCCGGTCAGCACGAGAATGCCGCCGGGGAATTCCTTCGACAGCATCGAATTCCCGGCATCACGCGAGCGGGCCGGGCTGACCCGTTCGCGCAGGACCGGGCTTTCGGCGATCAAAGGATCGATCCGACCCCGCGACGACCGCTTTGCAAGTTCCACCGTCGGCAGCACCGCGAGCATCGGCCCCGGCGCGTGGTGGATGACAAAGCCGATCCAGTTGTTGCCCGCTTCCGTGGCACCGACCTGCGCGGCCTTCATGAAGGTGATGCGCTGGGCGGGATGGCCTGGGGACAGCGCATCCATGATCTCGCGCAGGTAAGGGGCCCGGGCGGTGCGATAGCGCCCCGGCTCGGCCGCGCCCCGCGACGACAGCCAGCGATGCGCATCCGCCCATTCCGACACCGTCAGGCTCGGATCGGGGCGCAGGCCCTGCCGCCAGACACGGAGCAGGTCCTCGGCCCCGTCGAAGCCGAGGTCGAGGTCGGCCGTCAGGTCGTTGGTTGTCAGTTCTTGTTCGTCATCCTCATCATGCAAGCGAGACCCGGAGGTCGGCGAGGGCGTCGAGCTGTTCGCGGACATGGGCTTCCAGCACCCTCTGCATGATCGCGGTCTCGATCGTCACCGATGCCCCGGATTGCCGTTCCACCTCCGCCATGATCTGCGCCGCCATAAGTGCTGCCACCCGTCCAGGCCAGGTGACCCAGACGTCCCGTTCCTGCCGTGCCAGGCGGAAGACGAGGGTCTCTGCCCGCGCACGGTCGACCAGCGTGCCCTTCTTCTTCTGGACCGCCAGCTGGCGCTCCTGCGCCGCGTAAACCGTCAGCGCTGTGCGCGCCTTGATGTAGGATGTCGTGTCGCCGGGGCCGCTGGCCAGCCCATCCCCGCCTAAGCTGCGGCGCTGCTGGTCGGGATCCGTCATCTCTGCCCGTCGCACATCCGAGGCGGCCGCATTGATCGACCCGTCGTCATGGACCACCAGCCGCCCGTTCTTGCGCGCCTTCTGCACCCCGCCGCGGGACAGGCCGGAATGCGCCGCATACTCGCGTTCGCTCATGCCTTTCATGGCGCGGGTAATCCGATCAAGCTAATGATATCGCTTGGTATTCAGTTGATTAGAGGGCGCGACAGAGCGAGTCTGATCGCAAGGAAACGATGCAACTCACCCGAGGAACCCCGCCATGACCACCCGCCGCGCCGCCGCGAATGACAAAGCCCTCGACGCCTTCATCTCCGCCAAGGCCGAGATCGACGTGATGCTGCAGCGCCTGAAGGCCCTGAGCGATAACCATTTCGAGACCCACCCCGACGAGATCCATTGGGGGCATGTGGGCACGCTGAAGCACTACGCGGGCCTGCTGCGCCAGATCACCGACAGCGCCTTCAAGGAAGGCGAAAACGCCGCCTGACGCGCCCACTCAGCGCCGCGGCCGCCCTGTCCGAGGACGGGGCTTGCCTCTGTAGAAGGCGCGCGCACCGCGCGCCCAATGCCACGGAGGCCCCGATGACCACCCCGTCCGACACTCAGTCCCTGATCCTCTCCCGCGCCGCGACCCGGCCCGGCAACCTCGCCCTGCCGCTGCCCGAGGGGCTGGTCGGCGCCGCTGCCAAGATGGTCGTCGGCAAGATGATCGCCCGCGGCTGGCTCGAGGAGGTCGAGGCCAACCTGCGCCGCAATGAGCCGATGTGGCGCGAGACCGGCGACGGTCACGGCACCACGCTGATCGCCACTGAGGCCGGGCTGGAGGCAATCGGGATCGAGCCGCTCGTGGCCAGCGCTGTCGCCAGCGCGCGGAGCGCGAAGCCGAAGCCGGAACCGGTGGTGCAGATGCCCGATGACACCGACACCGCGAAACCCGTCGCTATCCGCGCTGGCACCAAGCAGGCACAGATCATCGCTATGCTCCAGCGCCCCGAGGGCGCGACGGTCGCCGAGATGGTCGAGGCCACCGGATGGCTGGCCCACACAGTCAGGGGCTCGATCTCGGGCGCACTGAAGAAGAAGTTGGGCCTGCCCATCGCCGCGGAGAAGGTTGAGGGCAGGGGGATGGTGTACCGCATTAAGTGACCTGCTGAGAGCCAGAAGCCATGAATCCCAGAAGAATTGAAGGTCGCCAGTCCTTTGTTTTGCGGCGCGGAAGCTATAGGGTCGGGTCGTTTACATGCTAGGAGGACGGTCGAAATGGACTGGGAGCCCATTAACTCGTGGACTTCAACTCTTTACACGATCATTTACGCCCTCGAAGTCGCAAGGGCCGATGGATTTTCAAAGAAGGAAGAATTGCATTCAGCAATTCTGTCTGGTGCCAACTGGGTTGAGCCAGTCTGCACGTTCGCTTCGCCGCTGATGGCTGAGAAGTTTGGGAACTCAAAGGTCAAGTTTCGCAGGGATCCATCATTTCACTTTAAGGCAAACGCTCAAAACGCAGTCAAAATGCTCTTGCAAGATCTTGTAGTAATCTTCGACGAAATGATGACTCAAGCTTTGGTCGAGCTTTCGTTTACCGCAGGCGATCATCCTCAGAGCAAGGTCGAGAAGCTCTATACCGTTGTTGATCAAGAGTTCGAGTGGGCAAGAGATGCTTGCCTTGAAATGATTGCAGTACGAAATGTTCTTTGCCACGCGGGCGGCAAGTGGAACGAAAGGTCTATTGCAATCATAAAGGGCTTTGTCGTTCCCCCGCCAAGGCCAGGTGAGCGGCTGCAGATTGGTACACCGATGCTATTTAGATACCGCAAGGCAGTCAGGACATTCCTGAATGAGGTCAAAAAATCTGTACCGACCAGTTAGATCAAAGCATGGGGCACTCAAAGCAGCGGGAATTTCATTTGAGTTGATCAAATCTCAGAGGGCGAAACGCGGGATGCGCCTTGGTTGGCTGGCTCAAACATGGAGGAGTGTCACCTTCCGCCCCGTCGCCATCTCCCACCGCCGCACGGCGACGTCACAATAGACCGGGTCCAGCTCCACCGCGCAGCAGCGCCGCCCGGTGCGCTCCGCGGCGATCAGCTGGGTGCCAGAGCCGCAGAAGGGCTCGAACACCAGGTCGCCGGGGTCGGTGAAGGCCTCCAGCACAGCCTCGACGAGCGCCACGGGGAATACGGCCGGGTGCGACCCGGCCGCGCCCAAGCCGCCTTTGTGGCGCATGATGCGGAACACAGAATCCGGGATGCGATGGCTCTGGATCGCATCGCCGTAGCCGGTCTTGCGATGGACCGTGCCGTCGGCCCCTCGCAGGCCGCCGCCGCCGAGGGTTTCGCCCGCGTGCTTGCTCTCCACCGTCTTGTTCGGCTTCCGCGGCTGGCGGTTGAAGTGGAAGATGAACTCGTGCGAGGGCGCGAGGCGGCCGTTCCAGTCGCCGGGCAGGCCGGGCCCCTGGTCCCAGACATACCAGCCGAAGCGCCGCCAGCCCTGCGCGCGCATCCAGTTAAGCCATTGCTCCCAATACGGGATCCACTCGCCGTCGCGGTGGACGAGGCCGAGGTTGACCAGCAGCTGGGCATCGGCGGTGACGGGCGCCACGGAAAAGACGCCCTGCATCAGCGCATCCCAATCGCCGACCTTTTCCTTCGCCGCGCCATAGTCGCGCTGCTGGGCATAGGGCGGCGAGGTGAACAGCAGCGAGGCTTGTGCCCCGTCAATCAGCCGCGAAACTACTGCCGGGTCAGTGGCATCGCCGCAGATCAGGCGATGATCGCCCAGCGCCCAGATATCGCCTGCTTGCGTGATCGGCTCGGCCGGTGCCTCGGGGATGGTGTCGGCCGTGTCGTCGTCGATAGCTGGACGGTCGTCGGCATCATGCAGCAGCGCGTCCAGCTCGTCCTCGGGGATCCCGATCAGCCCCAGGTCGAAATCCTCGTCCATCAGCCCGCGCAGTTCCTCGAGCAGCAGGGCCTCGTCCCACGCGCCCAGTTCGGTCAGCTTGTTGTCGGCGATCCGGTACGCCCGCCGTTGCGCCTCGGTCAGGTGGCCCAGCACGATGACCGGGGCTTCGGCTAGCCCGAGCTGGGCTGCGGCCAGGACGCGGCCATGGCCCGCGATCAGCTCGCCATCGGCGGCGACGAGGCAGGGGACCGTCCAGCCGAATTCGGCCATGCTGGCGGCGATCTTCGCCACCTGATCGGCATCGTGGGTCTTGGCATTGCGGGCATAGGGCCGGAGGCGGGACAGCGGCCAATGCTCGATCCGGCCGGGCAGGAGGGGCGCGTTCATGCCGCGAGCCGCTTGGCCTTGAGGGCTGGGAAGCTCTCACCAGTTTCCGCCAGCACCGCCTCCTGACCCGTGAAGGACTGCCAGCGCTCGATGGCGACGTCGACATAGGCCGGGTTCAGTTCGACCCCGAAGCAGACCCGGCCGGTGGTTTCGGCCGCGATCAGCGTGGTGCCGGATCCCATGAAGGGTTCATAGACCGCCTGGCCGGGGTTGGAGTTGTTCAGGATCGGGCGGCGCATGCATTCGACCGGCTTCTGCGTGCCATGCACGGTGTCGGTATCCTGGTCCCGGTTGGCGATCTGCCACAGCGTGGTCTGCTTGCGGTCGCCCGCCCAGTGGCCCTTGCCTTTGGCGCGCACCGCATACCAGCAGGGTTCGTGCTGCCAGTGGTAGTCGCCACGGCTCAGCACCAGTCTGTCCTTCGCCCAGATGATCTGCGACCGGATGGCGAAACCTGCCACGGTCAGGCTGTCCGCCACGGTCGCGGCATGCAGCGCCCCATGCCAGACATAGGCCACGTCGCCGGGGAACAGCACCCATGCCTCGCGCCAGTCGGCCTTGTCGTCGTTCAGCACCTTGCCGGTGCGCTTGGTTTTCGCGGCCCCAGCATGGTTGCGCCAGGAGGGGTCATACTCCACGCCGTAGGGCGGGTCGGTCACCATCAGCAGGGGGCGCACATCACCCAGTAGCCTCCCGACCACATCGGCCGCGGTGCTGTCGCCACAGATCAGCCGGTGCGCGCCCAGCTGCCAGAGGTCGCCGGGCACCGACACCGGCGTGACCGGCAGCTCCGGAACATCGTCCTCGCCCTCGACCGGGCCGTCGGTGCCCAGCGCCTCGGGATCCCGCAGCAGTGCATCCAGATCTTCGTCGCTGATGCCGAGCAGGGTCAGGTCGAAATCCTCGGCCAGCAGCCCCGCGATTTCGTCGCGCAGCAGGGCCTCGTCCCATTCGCCCAGTTCGGTCAGCTTGTTGTCGGCGATCCGGTAGGCGCGGCGCTCGGCCTCATCGAGGTGGCTGAGCCGGATCACCGGCACCTCGGTCAGCCCGAGCATGGTCGCGGCCAGCACCCGACCATGTCCCGCGATCAGCTCGCCGTCGTCGGCCACCATGCAAGGGACGGTCCAGCCGAACTTGGCCATGCTGGCGGCGATCTTCGCCACCTGGTCGTCGCCATGCATCTTGGCATTGCGGGCATAGGGGCGCAGCCGGGCAATCGGCCAAGATTCAATCTGGCTCGGCGCGAAGACGAGGTCCATGGGGCGGGGCTCGAGATGTGCGTGATGGGAAATGAAAAGCGCCCGCGAGGGGTTTCCTCCGGGCGCAATTCTTCGATGATCAAGGGGTAGGTCAATGGGGGCAGGTCTGTCAACCCGAAAAGTGAAGCGGATTCAACAGCTTCTCAGGAATTAGCTTTCCGGGTGGCTTCCCGCGACCTGGCTTCCCGCGACCTGGCTTCCTCGGAGGTGGCTTCCCTGGCTTCCCGCCGGGAATCCACCCCCGCCAGATCGTGATTCCGTAAGGCGCTGATCTGACTCAGGAATTCCGGCATCAACGCGCAAGGTGGCTTCCGCCTGGCTTCCCCGGTGAAAACGCCTCACGCTAGCGAACCGCCGCGCTGCGCCCCCCCGCATACGTTCAGCGCCGGGGAGGAACCAGACAAGGGGGGATCAAACGGCCCGAGCGTTGGCTACAAGTGCCTTGAACTCGCGCTCTCCAAGGATTTGAACAGGATACCCAGCGCTCTGCATTTCCTCGGCTTTGCGGTGTTTGCTGCTCTTGGCGTGCCCGGCGAGGACGGTCAGATCCTGATCGCCGACGACCAGATGCGTTGTCTCTTTGGTCACACTGGCTTTCACGGTCATGCCGACACGAGCTGCAAGTTCTGCCGCCTCGCTCCGTGACATTCCCAGCGCCCCGGTGAACACCACAACAGAACCTACCAGGGCCCCGCTCGGGTTGCCTTCGATGGTGATCGCCGCAGCATACCGTTTCTGTGCAGGGGGCTTGATCAATTCCTCAAAGGGCGATCGGAGATGCGCTTCGGCGTGCAGCACGACCATCGCCGCCGCTCGCGCATCTTCGCCCGCGTCGTGATGATGGAACTGCAGGTTCAGCTTGCGTTTGAGGTTGGCAAGGCCATGGCCGCCGTTCCCCTTCAGCTCTGGCCATGCGCGTCTGGCTATCGTGACGCTGTCGCTCCAGCGAAGATCCGGGGTAGCGATGCCACAAACAGCGCACGCTGCGTTGACCGCCTGCTTGTCGAAGTTGCTGTGCTGGACGAGGTGATGCCCGGTCAGCAGCGGCAGCAGGGCCGCCAATGCTTCAGAAAACCTGGGCGCGTCGGTCACATGATCTGGGCCAATGCCGTGGAGTTGGATATTGAACGGGTCAAATCGAGTGCCGGGATTGACCAGCATGGAGAATGTCTGGATCTGGTTGTCGGGCTGCACACAGGCCAAGCCGATCTGGCAGATGCTGGCCACATCGCTGCAGGCAGTTTCAACATCCAGCGCGATGAAGCGGAAGCTACCCTCTGGCACGCAGTGGGCGCGGGCGAATGCCGGTCTGGCGGGGGCACGGGCAATCTGAGGCGGGAGACCGTCCGGTATGGCATGCTGTTGCTGGTCGCGTTGCTGCGGCTCTGGGCTGCGGCCGAAAAGCCAGTCGAAAAGCGCCATGCGAAATCTACTCCTGACAACGCCATGATTGGCGGCTCAATCCTGGCAAAGAAGCCACTTTCACGACCTGTATGTGACCGGCTGCGGTCATTGCGCACACTGCTTCGCGTCCTCAAGGGTGCTGGCATAGGTCAGGCAGCTTTCGATGTCGTCCATGCGCGCGGCCATCTTCTTGGCGATCGCGAGGTTCTCGTTGAAATCGTCGACCAATTCGTTGTGCTTCTTCAACACCGAGTCATGCGCCTCGACGCATTCGGTCACGTTCGACTTGCAGGTGAAACCCTCGTAGTTGCACTCGTATTTGTCGAAACATGCGGCGTTCTGGTCCACGCACATGCCGCTGCTTGAACAGACCTTGTCGCCATAGTCGAGGCAGGCGGGCTGGGTGCCGATCCGGCACGAGAAGCTCTGGCCCAGCGCGGGGGACGCCAATGCCAGAACCAGAAGCCAGATCGAGGAGCGCTTCAGCCGAGTGGTCATGATTCTCTACACCGTCATTTCCGTGAGCATCGCTTCGGCCTGGGCGAGAACGCCGCGAACGGCTGCGTCCTCGAGGTCAGGTGGATAGCCGTACTTCCGCAGGATGCGCTTCACGAGAACCCGGAGGCGGGCCCGGGCGCTGTCGCGGTGGGCCCAGTCTATGCTGACGTTGGCCTTGAGCCCCTTGAGCAATTCATGCGCGATGATCTTCAGCTTGTCATTGCCGAGAACATCGACCGCGCTCTGGTTGTCGGCAAGCGCGTCATAGAATGCGATTTCCTCGGGCGTGAGCCCGGTTTCTTCTCCCCGGTTTCGGGCTTCGCGAACCTCTCTTGCTAGTTCGATCAGTTCCTGCAGCACCTCGACCGTGCTGATGGCATTGGTGTGATAGCGCGAGATCGCCTCTTCCAGCCGCTCCGAGAACTTCCGGGTTTCGATGACGTTCGACTTGCTGCGCGACCTGATTTCGTCGTTCAGCAGTTTCTTCAAAGCCTCGAGGGCAAGGTTCTTCTTTTCCATCTGCCCAACTTCGGCAAGGAACTCGTCCGACAGGATGGAGATGTCGGGTGACGACAGCCCGGCCGCCGATAGAATGTCGACGATTTCGGTCGAGGCCACGGCGCCATTCACGATCTGGCGGATGGCAAGGTCACGGTCGGCGGCCGAGCGGCCGGAAGTGTCCGATGCCTTGACCATGGCCGCGCGCACGGTCTGGAAGAAGCCCACTTCGTCTCGGATCTCGCGGGCGGTATCGCTGGCGGAACAGAGCGCAAATGCCTTGGACAGCGCTAGCACCGCATCCGGGTATCGGCGATGCGCGGCTTTCTTGGCTTCCTTGTCGGTTTCTCGCTGGGCTGCCTCGTCCTGTTTGGCCAGAATCCAGTTTAACGACTCCGCTAGCGCGACAAGGCGCTGGTGCGGGGTGCCGGCCAGTCCGTTCGAGTAGTCGAAACCGTGGAACATGGCGCGCACGACATCCAAACGCTCCAGTAGGGCCGAGACGGCTTCGCCCTCGTCGATCCCAGCCTGATCCTGGTCAGACTTGGAATACTGGCCCAACGCAGATTTCAGGTTCTGGGCGATGCCGATGTAATCGACGATCAGCCCAGCGGGCTTGTCGCGGAACACCCGGTTCACCCGGGCGATGGCCTGCATCAGCCCATGGCCGCGCATCGGCTTGTCGATGTACATGGTGTGCATAGAGGGGCTGTCGAAGCCGGTCAGCCACATGTCGCGGACGATCACCAGCTTTAGCGGGTCTTTCGGATCCTTCGCTCGCTTGGCCAGCAGATCGCGCCGGGCCTTGCCGCCGATGTGGGGTTGCCAGGCCTCCGGGTCCGAGGCGGAACCGGTCATGACGATCTTCACCAGCCCTACGTTTTCATCATCGGAGTGCCAGTCGGGACGCAACGCCACGATCTGGTTGTAGAGGTCTATGCAGATGCGGCGGCTCATGCAGACGACCAGGGCCTTGCCATCCATTGCCTGTACGCGCGCCTCGAAATGGGCGACGAGATCTTCGGCAATCATGTGCAGCCGCTTGTCGGCGCCCACCAGCGCCTCGACCGTGGACCACTTCCGTTTCAGCCGTTCCTGTTCGCTTACGGCTTCGTCCTCGGTCAGTTCCTCGATTTCGGCATCGACCCTGGGCTTTTCCTCTTCAGGCAGTTCGATCCTGGCCAAGCGGCTTTCGTAGAAGATCGGGACGGTCGCTCCGTCCTCGACGGCGCGGCTGATGTCGTAGACGTCGATGTAGTGGCCGAACACGGCGGGCGTGTTCACGTCGTCTTTCTCGATCGGCGTGCCAGTGAAGCCGATGAAGGAGGCATTGGGCAAGGCGTCGCGCAGGTGCGTGGCGAAGCCATAGGCGATCTCGCCCGTTTTCTCGATCCGCGCCTTGAACCCGTACTGGCTGCGGTGGGCTTCATCGGCGATCACCACCACATTGCGGCGGTCGGTCAACAGGGGATAGGCCTTGCCCTTCTCTGGCGCGAACTTCTGGATGGTGGTGAACACTACACCGCCCGAGGCTCGGGACAGCGCCTTTTGCAAGTCTTCGCGGCTGTCAGCCTGAACCGGCGTCTGTCGGATCAGATCGCGGCACATCGAGAACGTCCCGAACAGTTGGTCGTCAAGGTCGTTGCGGTCGGTGATGACGACGATGGTCGGGTTTTCCATCATGGGTTTGCGCACCAGCTGCCCGGCATAGAAGGCCATGAGCAGGCTCTTCCCTGACCCTTGGGTGTGCCAGATCACCCCTGCCTTGCGGTCGCCCCCTGACCGGCTGGCCTCCACAGTGCTGGCCACCGCCCGCTTCACGGCGTGGAACTGGTGATAGCCCGCAATGATCTTGGCCAGACCGCCGGGCGTGTCGCCGAAGACCGTGAAATCTCGCATTAGCGACAGAAGCCGCGGCCGCGCGAACACGCCTTCGATCAGCACCGGCATTTCCGGCGCGCCCTTGGGCGCCACATCGGCACCATCTGTGGTGCGCCACGGCATGAAGCGTTCCAGATCGGCGGTCAGCGAGCCGATGCGGGCCTGGATGCCGTCGGTCGTAACTAGCACGGCATTGGCGCGAAACAGCGAGGGAATCTGCGCCTTGTAGGTCTGCAACTGGTTGAAGGCCGCACCGAGCGTCGCAGTCTCGGCCCCCGGCTTCTTCACCTCGATCACGCCCACCGGCAGGCCGTTCAGGAACACCACGACATCCGGGCGGCGGTTGGCGCTGTTCTCGATCACGGTGAACTGCGCGATGGCCAGCCAGTCGTTCTGCCGGTCCTCCGGATCCAGAAGCCGCACGGCGTCGCCGCGGATCGTGCCATCCTCGGCCCGGTACTCGACCGGTACGCCCTCGACCATTGCCCGATGCAGGCGGCGGTTTTCCTCGATCAGCGAGGGGCGGTCGCTGGCGATCACCCGCCGCAAGGCATCCTCGCGCGCGTCCTCGGGGATCTGCGGGTTCAGCCGTGCGATGGCCTCGCGCAGCCGCACGGCAAGTATGGTGTCGGAATAGGCGTCGCGTTCCGGGGCCGGGCCATCGGGGCCCGAAACTGCGTCGCTAAGGCACGCATAGCCCAGCGCCCCGAGCTGATCGAGCAAGACGGCTTCGACTTCGGCTTCGGTCAGTGTCGCCATCAGGCTGCCTCCTCGTCGTCGTCTTCCGCAGGAGGCTGTGAAGCATCGCGGCACAAACCCAGCACATATTTGTAGGCTTCACGATCGACGCCAAAAAGCAGGCGGGAGGGCTCTACCGTAAGGTCGAGCGTTTCGTCCCCCGGCAGCCGAAGTGTTATGTCCAGCCACCCATCCTCATTGCTGGCAGCTTCAGCCTCGACGTGAAAATCGATGAGGGCATTCGACTTGGGAAAGCGTTCGTAAGGCTCAAGCGTCGTGACAGGGTCGGGTTCGCGCTCGAGGTAAGCCTCATGCAGGAAGGTGACGAGGGCATCCGCAGCCAGCACCGCAGCTCGCCGGTGATGAGCCGAGAGCTTGTGGGAGAACCCTTCCTTTCCGTGGCTGATCGGTCCCGCCATGTTCCGGAACCGGCCCAGCTCGTCGACCAGCTTGAAATGCTGCGACAGCAGCTTGCTGAACGGGTCGTCGCGGCTTTCGGTCAGGTTGAGCAAGCGGAGTGCGGCCGACACCCAGTCCTTGAAGCCGGGCGTTTCCGCCTTGATCGGGCTGTCTTTCCATTCCTTGATGGGGTTTGACGGATCATCGAGATTTTTGATGATTACGCGGCAAGCGCATTCCACGAGGCCCTTCGACGCGTCGATGCAGGCATCGTGGCCTGCGGCAAAGGTTTGTTTCAAGGTGTCGAACGTCTGCTGCAGCATCGGCGCATGGTTCCAATGCCCGCAGAATCTCTCAATGCCCGGATACCAATCGCTACTCATACACTTGGCACTCCATCATTCACCCCTGCGGCATTGGCGCTGCGTTTGCATGACGGCCGACAAGACAACGTCCAGGTCGGCCATGCTGCGCAGGGTAAAGCGGATCAGATCGGCCTTGCCGAGCATGGTCATATCTTCCAAAGCGGAATGACGGCCATATTGCTTGCCTCCACCCTTTGCCGGAATCTTGTAGAGATCCGCTTTGGGATAAGGTTCTGCAACAACGGCGCGTTCGGGGATCGAGGCGACCTGCGCCGCCAGCACCCACAGATGCGGCTCGGTGTCGGGGTGTTTCTCGAACATCAGCTCGATCGGCGCATCGTGGTGCGACCGCATTTTGTACCTGTTGGCATAGGCAGCTTGATGGCCCAGGCGATGCTCTTCGGCGATGCTGTCCAGACGGGTGACGATGGCCCGTTTGAGATTTGCCCGTGAAACCTCGGTCATGCCTGTTCCGCCTTTTGGCTGTCGAGGTCGGCCAGCCGCAACTCTCCCGACATCAGACGCGGCAGCAGGAGGTCGCGGGTCTGGGCGAGGGTGCGGGACTCAAGTTCGTTGTCAACGATGCGGTCGATCAGCGGGGCAACAGCTTCGCCCAGTCGAGCGATCACACGGTCTGAGGGACAGATTGTCTTGGCAGCCTTCAGGTGCCCTCTCTGAATGTGACCCATCGTCGTTGCCTTGGAGGCCGCAATGACTTGGAATTCCTCCAGATGATGCTGCACCCACTCGCTGAAGAACCACGCAGGGTAACGGTCCGAAGTGACCTTGAAGAGGTGCTGGTTCAAAGCTCCTTCGCCACCGGTCCAGAACTTCGCAAGCAGGCTTCCGGACCAAGAGAACAGGAAGTCACCGTCTTGCACGACATACTGAGGCGGCACCCGACGCGATGCGCGGTTGGAATTGCTCGTGATCCCGTTTCGAAGCTCGGCAATCTTGATGACCGGCAGGTTGTTCGCCTCACCTTCGCCGGGATACTTTTGCAGGGCGAGGCCGTTCAGGAAGTCGGCGATTTCGTCGAGAGGCTTTTCGTCCCACCCCTCCGGCTTGCCCTCGGCGTCCAGGCGGTCAGGGAAGAGGGACCAGAGGTCGGGGGAGAGGTAGGGTTCGCGGCCTTCCATCTTGGCGCGGGTGGGGCCTAAATCGACAAACCAGTCGCGGAACAGCGCCCGCGCCATGGCCTCCAGCGTGGCGTTCATCTTCCTGTTCAGCTCGATCTTTTCGTCGATCTGATCGAGGGCAGAGATGATTTCCACTCCGAGGGGATTTAGTGGCGGAACTGGGTATGAAAGAAAATCGTCGCGACTCAACGCAACGACTGCGCTTCCAGTTGCACGGCCCGCACAATAGTCTCGGTAATGAGGCGTTCGCAGCAACCAATATAGATACGATCGGAACGGTTCAGCCTCCGTGCGGAAAACCAACTTAACGGTATCTTGTGTGAGCCTACCAGATTGGACCTCGGGCGGAACACGGGCGATCGACCCAATCATATCTCCGGCTTTGGTTGCTCCTTTGAGCGATACAAAAAGATCCCCAGGGCGAAGCATAAGCTTTTCCGGACATTCACCGCCGTATGTCTTGAAGTCTTTTCCTCTAAAGCCACCGCCAGGTACTATCGAGCCAAGGCCCAGTAGAGCAGGACCTGGTTTTCCAACAAGTGCGCCCTGATAGGTCGTGCCGCGAATGAGTTCTACGAAATCGCCGACCTTCTTTTCGTCATCAAAGGTCATTCGCGATAATCTCCAACCGCGCCCGGATGGTCGCCGTCAGTTCCTCTGCCTCGGCAAACTGCGCCTCCAGTTGCTCCTGCAAGGCGGAAAACCGCTCGGCAAAGGGCGTCTCGTCCTCCTCTGCCGCCTCGGCGCCCACATAGCGGCCCGGGGTCAGGACGTGGCCGTGCGACCGGATGTCCTCGATGCTCGCCGATTTGCAGAAGCCTGGCACGTCGGCGTAACCCTCACCCAACCGCCACGCGTGGTAGGTGTCGGCGATCCGGGCGATGTCGGCATCGGAGAACTCTTTCCGCGTGCGGTCCACCATGAACCCCAGCTTGCGGGCGTCGATGAACAGCACCTCGCCGCGCCGATCGCGCAACTTGCGGTCGCGCGCGATGCCGTTCGACTTGTCCTTTGCCAGAAACCACAGACAGGCCGGGATCTGGGTTGAATAGAACAACTGCCCCGGCAGGGCGATCATGCAATCGACCACCTCGCCTTCGATCATCGCGCGGCGCATCTCGCCCTCGCCCGATTGGGTCGAGGACATCGAGCCATTGGCCAGCACCACTCCCGCCGTGCCGGTGGGCGAGAGGTGATGCAGGATGTGCTGCAGCCAGGCGAAGTTGGCGTTGCCCGCGGGCGGAATGCCATATTTCCAGCGGCCATCCTCGCGAAGCCGCTCGCCGCCCCAATCCGAGATGTTGAAGGGGGGATTGGCAAGGATCACATCGGCGCGCAGGTCGGGCAGTTCGTCCTTGTGAAACGTGCCCTCGCTGTTCCAGCGGATGTCGGCGTCGATGCCGCGCACGGCAAGGTTCATCTTGCACAGTCGCCAGGTGGTGTAGTTCGATTCCTGCCCGTAGATGGCGATGTCGCCGAGGCGGCCGCCATGCGCCTCGACGAACTTCTCCGACTGTACAAACATGCCGCCCGATCCGCAGCAGGGGTCATAGACGCGGCCTTTGTAAGGTTCCAGCGTCTCGACCATGGTTCGCACGACCGAGCGGGGGGTGTAGAACTCGCCGCCGCGCTTGCCTTCGCTGCCCGCGAACTGGCCGAGGAAGTACTCGTAGACCCGGCCCAGCAGGTCGCGCGCCTTGTCCTTGCCCTCGCCCAGCGCGATGCCCGAGATCAGGTCGATCAACTCGCCCAGCATGACAGCGTTGAGCGCGGGGCGGCCGTAATCTTTGGGAAGGACGCCCTTGAGGGAAGGGTTGACCTTTTCGATGGCGATCATCGCCTCGTCGATCAGCTTGCCGATGGTCGGCTGTTTCGCGCTGGCCTGCATGTGCGACCAGCGCGCCTCCTGTGGCACCCAGAAGATATTGTCGGCAAGGTATTCGTCGGGATCCTCGGCGCCCTCCGGGTATTCGGCCAGAAGCTCGGCGCGTTTGGCCTCGAACCCGTCCGAGATGTGCTTGAGGAAGATCAGGCCGAGGGCGACGTGCTTGTAATCCGACGGTTCCATGTTGCCGCGCAGCTTGTCAGCGGCTTTGAACAGGTCGGCTTCAATCCCCAAGTCGGAGCCGTTGTCGATTGATGCCATTGGTGAATCTGCCCCCCGAAAAGTCTTTTGGAGACGGTATTGCAGCCGCAGGGCGAAATCCAGCCGTTAACAGCAGCTTGGCGGTGTTCTTTGCCACGGCCGCACCTTCGGCATCGCCGCCGTCACCTCGACCTCCCGCAGCATCCCGCCTGCGATCAGCCCGTCCCTGACCCAGCCCAACGCCTGCCACCATTCGCCATAGCCACGTCGGGCGGCCTCGATCTGATGGGGGTGGGGGGAGAAGGTGATGGGGCATGCAAGGATCTCGATGGTTTTCCAAGTGCCGCGCGCGCCCGGGCCACGCATGCGAATGCGTTCGGTGCCCACGACGATGGTGCCCGCATGCGTGCCATGTTGGTTTTGCTTGACGATGGTCGGCACGCAGCGTGGAACGGCGCCGGGCATCCAGTCCGGGGTCAGCCCGGCGCGGGCCAGTTCGGCGACGCGGATTGCCATGCGCTTGCCACCTAGGCTGTCGGGGATTCCGGCGACGGTGGCGGCGATCAACTCGGCGTCTTCGTGGGTGTAGCCGCCGATCTTGTGTTGGCCGCCGTCGATCTTGCAGCCCAGCACGGCGCGCTGGAGGAGGACGTATTCCAGGCCGAAGCCGAAGCCTTCCTCGGTGACGTCCGGAGGCAGCGGCAATTCCAGCTGTGCCTGTTCGATCCGGAACGCCCATTCCAACGCGGCCTGCACGCCCAGCGCGCGCTTGATCCTGGTGCTGCTGACGCGACTGTGGAAACTCATGGCTGCAATCCTTCAAGGAAATCCATCTGCGCCGGGCGCTGGGCCGCATCGGTCGGCCGCCAGATCCACGGGCCCGAGGCCATGGGCAGCTGCGAGAGAGCGCCACGCATGTGCTGCTGCCAGAGGGTGAACTCCGTTGCCGAGCAGGCGCAGAGCGCGTGCCCGATGGGCCAGCCCATCAGCCATCCGACGAAGAGCGGGTTCAGCCGCCGCCGCGACCGGCCCTTCAGGATCAGCCGCGAGACGGCGCGCCCATGCGAGGCAATCATCGAAGCCCAAAGCGGGCGCGAGATCGGGGCGTGCGGGCAGGACCGCTGCCCATCCAGCAAGGTCGCTGGGGCCGGGAGGGTGAAGCCTTGTTCCGCCCGGTAGTGCAGCAGGTCCATCCGGGACTTGCCGTCGATGCGGGTGATGCTGGCCTCGCTCGACCCCTTCCAGTTCTGTGCGGCCGGGGTAGGCCAGTGGTTCGGCAGGGCCTCCGCGATGCCCAGCGCCAGTGCCTCGGCCTTGCAGGTGAAGTCGCTGTTCCCGGCCGGGTTGTATCTGCCGGTGCCAGGATGCAGGCTCATCGGTGTGGGCCAGGATGTAGATGCGCAGCCGCTCATGCGGCGCGCCGATCTCTGCCGCCGAGAACAGGCCCGACGCAGGCGTGTAGCCCAGTCCCCAAAGCTCTCGCAGGACGGTCTCAAGCCCGAGGGTGACGTGACCTGCGACGTTTTCGAGGAAGACCTATTCGGGGCGGCATTCTCCGATGACACGGGCGACGTCGGGCCAGAGGTGTCGGGGATCGTCGGCGCCGCCGCGCTTTCCGGCCGCGCTGAAGGGCCGGCAGGGGTATCCGGCGAGGACAGCATCGAAGGCGCCCCGGAAGGGACGGGCGTCGAAGCTGCGCAGATCGGTCCAGATTGGGGCCGGGGCGAAGTACCCGGCTGCTTGCGCCGCGATGAGGACGGCGCGCGGCCAGTCGTCCCATTCGACGAAGGCGCGGGTGTGATAGCCGGGCTCGGCCAGCATGAGGCCCAGATCAAGGCCTCCGCCGCCTGCGCAGAGGGACAATCCGTGCCGGGGACGTGACACCATGCCATTCACCGCACCCCGCGCTCGCGCAGGCGTTCGGCCGTCACCAGCCCTCGGGCCAGCATGGTATCCCGCATGGTGTTGCTGATCGCGCTGACCGGCAGATAGCCGTCGGAGTTGACGAGATCGGCGTAGAACGCTGGCAGATCGATGATCGGCTTCGCAGCCGGGGCAGGGGCCGCTTTGGGTTTGCGCCGTTTCCGTCCCGTATCTTCGACCTTGCGCTGGGCGGCACGCTGCATGGCGCGGTCCAGTGCTTTCGGCCCATCGGGCGGTTCGGGATGCTCCTCGCGGGAGGCCTCGGCTGTGGCGACGATCTCCGCCTCGGTCAGGCCCAGCTCGTCGCGCCAGCGCTGGACGTGCAGCCGCGGTGGCCAGCCTTGCCACCAGCCGGGCAGGGCGGCGGGGTCGAGGCCCAGCGCTGCGAGCAGATCCCCGAACACCTCATCGGAAATCGCGGCGCGCGCTTGCGCGCCCTTCTCCTCCTTTACTGGTTTACTTAGAGGTTCTCTTACAGGGTTAGTGTCCGAATTTCGGACACGGCTTTCGGCAATTTCCGGACACGGCTCGGCCTGAAAATCGGACACGGCTTCCGCGTTATCCCCGTGTCCGAAATCCGGACACGGCAGGGCTTCGGCCACGCCATCCACGGGCGAAACGCCTGCACCATCGACGCTTTCCGGATGCGCATCCTCCCCGTGTCCGATTTCCGGACATGGGCTAACAGCCACAGGTGTGAACCCCGGCTCGAATGACAGGATGTAGCGGGTGGGCAGCTGGCGCTTGGTCACAGGGTCAAGCCGCGGTACCCGGCGCAGCAGCCCCACGGCCTCCAGCTGACCAAGGTGATCGTTCAGCGTTGAGCGGCTGATCTCGCAATCATGCGCCAGCCTTTCCTGCGAGGGGAAGCAGCCATAGTCGGGGTTGAACCGGTCGCAGAGATGCCAGAGCACGATCTTGGTCGTGGGCTTCAACCCGCGCTGCTTGATGGCCCAGTTGGTGGCCTCGTGGCTCATGGCGTGGGCCTCCGCGGGGTAGGTGCGATGCGCGTGGTGAAGCCATGATCGGCCAGCGCGCCCAGCGCATCGTCGAGACTGCGCACCAGCGCCCAGCCGAAACCCTGCGCCAACACCGCATCGCGGAACGCTTCCTGCTCCGGGCTGAGGCGGCCCTTCGGCGCCTTCAGCTCGAGGAACAGGACGCGCCCGTCACACAAAACCATCAGGTCGGCGAATCCGGCATGGACGCCCATGCCGACGAGGATTGCTTGGCGCTTGGCCCCGCGGGGCCCGGCCTCGGTCACCTCGTTGGCGCAGTGGTGGATGATGGCGGTGCAGGGCAGGGCGATGCGCAGCGCCTGCACGACCGCGCGCTTCAGATCAGCCTCTGGGGTGCCACGGCGCCTCATCGCACGGCCCTCCCCTGATCTTCGCGCTGGGCACGCCGCACCGGGCGCCGTGCTTCGACCACCACGAGCAGCCGCCGCGCATCCTCGCGCTCGGCCGGGGTCTCGCCGTGCTGGACCAGCACGTTGCAGGCGAGACGGATCAGCTGGTCATTGTGATGGGCGACATCGGCGATGACGGCGCGCGCCTCAGTCACGCGATCGGCGGGCCAGTCGGTGGTGCGGGGCGGGATCGTCATGACCGCCCCCGTGGCTTGGGCACCGGATGCGCCTGTTCCTGCGCCCGGATCCACTCCTGGATGGCAGCGCGGCGGTAGAAGGTCTTTCGACCTATGCGTGTGCAGGGCGGTCCTTGGCGGCGCGCTTCCCACCGCGACAAAGTGTCTGTGGTCAGACCCAGCGCGCGGGCCAGCTGCTCGCGGCTGATCCAGTCGGCCAGCAGGTCTGGGACGTCCTCCACGGGGTCATCTTGCATGTCATTCATGGGCTGCTCCGTTCGCCTTGCGCCCCTCTGCTGGGGGCGGGGTGAGCGAAACAGAGCGCGACGACCGGAAGACAGGCGGAAGGTGGAATTGAAACCCGCCTCCCAGTTCCACCCCTTATTCTATTGGGCGCAGCCGTCGCTCGCTCTGTTGCAGGAGCGATGCAGGCGCCGCCGGCTGGCGCCGGGGCGGGCCGGATCGACCGGCGATCACGGTGCGGTGGTCACATATTTTTGCGGGGGGGTGGATGGGTTGGTGTCCGGGCGGTTTCACGGGATTTGCGGGAGGCGGAACTGGCGGAATGGCGGTTTCCGGAGGTGTTCCGTCGACATTCGGCGGAGCTTCGCTGCGGCGGAGTTGACCGCGCGGAACCTCACGGTTCCATGTTTTTGTGACTCATCCGGAAGTTGCGTAGCTTCCCCGCGAGCAGTCCACAAGAATCGAAAAGACGAACAACGCCAGTTGCTTGCATCCTTCCGGGTGCGGCTCCGGCGTGCCGTCGGGTTTCCTCGACGACATGCTCTGCACCCTGAATCCGCCCGCGCGCCTTGCGCGTTGGGTTCCGTAACCTGCATGCCGACGGCTCTGGTCGCGGGATGCCGCATGCCCGATTGGAGTTTCCGCATGCCACTGCCGCCCATTGCCTTCTATTCGATCTACGAGATTGCGGTACGCTGGGGGTGTAACCCGGCCGATGTCGCAGGCTGGGCGGCGGCGGGGCATTTGCAGGTCCTGGCGGGCATCCCGCCGGTCAGCTGCGGCGAGGAAACGGTTGCAGGGCTGGTCGAGGTGCCGATTGCCGAACTGATGCCGATGTTTCGCCGGTACGGGCCGAGCGACGAGCAGGCCCGCCTGAGACGGGTTCTGCCCCCCGGAAGCACGACCTGGCTGAAGCTGACCGATCCGGCCGATGGATTGCCGATCCGATCGTCGGACCTGCTTCTCGCCGCCGGCCCGCTCCAGCAGTTTGAGGAGGAGCGCGACCTGCTGCGCCGGCCGGCCAGCAACACCGGCGCCACCCCGCGTTATGACTGGGACGCGATGTATGCCTGGCTGACATGGTTCCTGTTCGAAAAGGGTGTGCCCGACACCCAGTCGACGCTGATCGCGCTGGTGCAGGACTGGTTCGTGCAGAATTCCCGGTCGGGGGAGGCGCCGGATGAGAGCACGATCCGCAAGCGGCTGACGACGCTCTGGCGCAAGCTGCGGGGCGAGGAAGCGGCGTGAGGGTCAGGCCGATTTCGGCAGGTCGGCCCCGTCCTGCGCCGCGTCATGCACAAGGCGCGGCCGCGGGCGCAGGAGGCTGGCCACCGTGTCGACACCTGCGCGCAGCGGCGAATCCATCAGATGCGCATAGCGCTGGGTGGTCTGCATCTGGCTGTGGCCGAGGAGCTTGCCGATCATTTCCAGCGACGCGCCGCCGCTGACCAGGAGCGAGGCGAAGGTATGGCGCAGGTCGTGGATGCGGACGTCGGCCAGCCCGGCGTCTTTCTGCGCCTTGGCCCAGAAGCGGCGGATTTCACGCACCGGCTGGCCGAAGGTGTCGCCGGGAAACAGCCACGGGTTGCCGCTGGGCACCGCCTGCTCACGCAGCCGCACGATGGCAGCGACATCCTGCGAGATCGGGACACGGTGGATCTTGCGCTGCTTGGTGGTCGAGGCGGGTTTCGACCAGATGGCATAATCGAGGTTGAACTGTTCGAACCGCGCGGTGCGCACCTCGCCCACCCGGGCGCCGGTCAGCATGCACATGCGGATGATACCCGCTGCGCGCTGGTCCTCGGCGGCATCAAGCACCGCTGCCAGCCGGGTCAGCTCCTCAGGCGACAGGAACCGTTCGCGGGCGTGCTCGATGCGCCGATGAAACCCCTGTGCGGGGTTGTCCGTGCGCCATTCCCATTCCATGGCCAGCGTGAACATCTTGCGCAGCACCTCGCCCATGCGGTTGGCGCGGATCGGGGTGGGCTTGTGGCCCTGCAGCTTGCGCGCCCGGTTGTTGGGTTTCGCCTTGCAGGGACGGGGACGCCCCTCGGCCACGAAGTCGAGGAATTTCGCCACGTCGGACTTGGTGATCTCCGTCACCAGCCGGTTGCCCCAGGCCGGTTCCACCATCTTCTTCAGCATCGAGACTTGGTCGCCTGCGTTGGTCTTGGCCAGTTTTGGCAGATGCTCGGCGATGTAGCGGTCGATCATGTCCGTCACGCGAGGTGCCCCGCGCCACTCATCTCGTGCCGCCAGAGGATCCTGCCCCTCGTCGATGGCGCGGCGCAGTTCCTTGGCGCGCTCGCGCGCGGCC
The DNA here is from genome assembly GCF_025673475.1 of Albidovulum salinarum. NCBI lineage: Bacteria > Pseudomonadati > Pseudomonadota > Alphaproteobacteria > Rhodobacterales > Paracoccaceae > Albidovulum > Albidovulum salinarum. The sequence continues at coordinate 123,591 of NZ_JAOVQO010000014.1, forward strand.
GTCACGCTCCACTCCGGCCAGCGCCCGATCGTCATCCGACGCTGCCGCCCGGCATGCCGGTAGTCGATGGTAAAGGTCCGCGCGCCTGAAGCCTGCACCCGAGCGGCGAAGCCGATCACGTCCGTGTCGAAGATCTGGTAGCTCACGCCCGGCTTCGGCTCGGCCTCGCGCAGGGTTTTCTCATTCAGTTTCAGTCGTTTGACCATCCATCTCGCCTCCTAGCACGACGACACAGGCGTAGACCTGCGCCACTATCAAGTCGGAGCACGGGGCTGGGACCGGAATACAGGCGGAAGGTGGAATTGGTGCGGGAGGGGAATTCCGGGCAGATGAATCAAGGGGTTAGGGGGAGTGCCCAGCCCTCCGCAGGATACAGATCATATTATGGCCGCATAACGGGACGCGGAAAGCTGGCCTGCGCTGTTTCAGCCTCGACAACAGATGGCGGTGAGGTAACTTAGATACAGAAAAAGAATCTGAAAACATATGATAGGAAGTACAGAAAAAACTTAGCCTGATAGTCTGAATCTGTCTCGCCATTGGCACTGGTGCGCCCGATGTTGATTGCAGACGAAGTGGAGGTTCTGATGACACATTCCGAGCACAGTCTGAGGCGCAGCGCGCAGCGTGGCGTGACCAAAGGTTTCATCGAGGCGATCCTGACGCATGCCGACATCGAGCGGCCGATTGGCGACAATTGCCGTCTGGTGCGAGTGAGTCGCCGGTGGTCTCACGGACTCAACATAGACGATCGGCTCGGTCGCTATGCTGTGATCTGGAGCGATGACACAGCCAGGATCGTCACAGTCCTGCCGCTGTACGACGGCGCAGCGGGCCGTCGCTACCGGCGCCACAGTTAAGAGGGGGGCGAGACGTTGGAACCGACATCGGAGAGAGGCAACCGCCGTGACGAACAGCGCGAGGCCGACATGGAGAAGCGGCGCAAGGCCGACAAGGAGAAGCTGCGCGGCATGGAGCAACAGGCAGTGCAACGCGGCATGAAGGTCGTCAAGCTCGACCGGCTCAAGGCGGCGTTCCATCTGACGCGCGCCTGGAAGCGGGCAAATGAGGCAGGTCTTCGCAAGGAGGATTTCCAGGATGCCGTCTTGAGCCGCCTCAAGAGACCACATGCGAAACGGCAGGAGTTCCGCCTGGCCAACTGGACTCTGCGGCGGGGCGAGGATCCGACGACGCAGCCGCAGCTCCCAGAGATATATAAGAATAGTCCAACGCCGCAAAAGTCATTGGAGCCCTATCTTGTCGGCCTTGCCGTTGCCGCCGAACAGTGCGGAGAGGACCCTGACGACTGGAAGCTCGACATGATGCGCGACCTGTCCATTTGGTCCCGTGCCGTGACACCGACCGATATTGCTCCACCCGATGATCGCCCAGCAGAAACATTGGAAATCCTGCTGAAGGCATTGTGTGCGGAACTTGCGCAACGCAACCGACTTGACGAGACCTTTGCGGCCATTTGCCGTATGAACTGCCGGTGGGACATGTTCTGCGAGCGCCTGGTTGCAACAGATGTGGCATGCATGCAGCGGATCGAAAGCCCGATCAGTCCGGCCTATGAAGTCTCACTTTACTTCGAGGAGATGTTTCCATTCCCTTCGATCCCCTTGCTGCGAGTGCCGTATTTCGTCGGCAAAGCCGAATTTCTGCTTGCCCCCGAGGATGTCTTGCGTGCGCAGGATGAGAACTATCTTGCGAGCGGCGACTATTGGCCTGTCGGGACCGCAATCAAGGGAAATGGTGGCAGGCACTACTGCATCCCTGCTGATGCACCGGATAGTAGGTCCGCGAACGGCACTCTGGCGTGGTACCGCGAGATCAGGTTGTGCATCGCGCCGGATGGTCACGGCGGATACACCAGTGCCCTCGAGTCACGCCCGTATGTCGCGGTGCGGTTCGACGCTGACCTTCCTTTTGGCGGCAGACACCATGTCGTCGGTGGATACGAACTCGACCTGGAACGAGGGATGTTCTATGGGCGCGACGACGATGGCGGACCAGTCTGGCCGCACATCCGCATGGCCAGTGGCGAATCCTGGCGGATAACGCTTCCGAAGCGGCCAGACGGGAGTCTTCCGTTTGCGGAGTGGACGGAACGTAATCCTGACACGACGGGATGGTATTTCGAAGCGGACCCGGTCCTGCACGCAGGTGAGGTGGGCAGTGAGCCCTGGTATCTCTCCTACACGCCCGCGTCGGCGCCCTACGTTCGCCTCTGGCTGACAGAGGATTGGCGCCTTGCGGATGAGCCAGCGGACAACCCGTGGAGTCGCGGCAACTTCGACTGGGATGATCTGGAAAGCCGTTGGAACAGGGATCTCCCGCCCATCCACGAACTGAACTTCCCTGATTTCAGTCACGCAACGTGGATCGAATGCTGCCTTCACAACGGCCTGATCGAGGAGGCTCTTCAGGCATCAATCGATCGATTGAAGGAACAAACCGGCCGCCTCCAAGCCGACTGGCATGCCGCGCGAGAGCGACACGCAGATGCCTTGCTGCGGCGCTGGACGACCAAATCGGAAGAAAAGGACATTCAAAAATGACTCGCATTTACGAACGCCAGACCGACGCCCTTTTCTCCGCCGCCCTGACCAGCAATCCGGCCTTTGCCCGGGTTTTCCTGACCGCCGTCGACGGTAATCCTGACAACCGGATCACCAGCATCGCGCTTCAATCGCCCCATCGCGGAGCAGGACATCGGGGCAGCATCGACCTCGAACTCGTCCGCGCCGACAACTCCATCCTGCTGGTCGAGAACAAGATTGATGCCGGCTACAGTGTCACCCGAAAGGGGGACCCGCAACCTGATCGCTATCGCGCGACTGTCGCCGCATTGCGGAACCGCGGCAGGAAGGCAGCTTCAGTGCTGCTGGCGCCGGAGATCTACTTGCGAGGGACGCGACATCGTGCTGCCTTCGACCATCACGTCAGCTATGAGGACCTGCGTGAGGGTTTGAGGGGCGCCGATCTTGCGCTTCTTGATGCTGCGATCCTTCAAGCCGAGACACCCTACGATCCGATTCCCAACCCGTCGAGCGCTGCCTTCTTCGCCGACTACAAAACATTCGCCCAAACGTTCTTTTCGGAGCTGGTCATAAAGCGAAATCCGAATGGAAATGGCGTGCGCCCAACCGGGTCGCGAACAATCTATTTCGATGTTCCTCGCACTCTGCGGATCTGGCCGGCGCTTCCCCGGCCGAAAATGTCTTTGCAATGCCGTGACAGCGCTGCGCCCTCGGCCTCGGTCAAGATCATGCTGGGCGACTGGGCGATCAAGGCAAAGGCATTCAACATCCCGGCCAGCCTCGAGGCGATCGGTGGATATGCTCGTCCAGCTGGCCGTTCCCTCGGCCTGGTGATCGACACCCCACAGCTCGACACACAGATGCCGCTCGAGGCACAGGTGGCGGGGGTCGAGGAGGGATTGGAGGCGGCACGTCGCCTGGCGAACTGGTGGAACCGTCACGGTGACAGCCTCGATCTGAACTGACGTAGGAGAACACCATGAGCCACATCGAGAAAACGATCTCCCGGTTGCCGACCATGAATGCCAAAGCTCTGGCTACCCTGCGTGGGAACGCCAACGCCGCGTTGGCCAGAAAGCCCGATGACCAAGATGCTCGTCGCCTTCTTGATGCGCTTGACGCCATGGAGGGAGGGAAGCCCAAGACGGCCGAGTTCGAGGTGACAGGCCTGTTGGCATGGGAGAAGCATCGCCCCGGCGAAGGCACATTTCGTGCATTCCACGGTGAGAACGTCGTCGGACGGATCTTCAAGCGGGCCGACCATTCCAGCCGCGACAAAGACGTCTACTCGCTTGAGATCCTCGGCGCGGCAATTCCGGGTGCGTTCCACCATATCCGGGATGCGCGCGAGGCCGGAGAGCGGGAGTTTTGTTCTCGGCGCGAACTGAGCGAGGACTAAGGGTGTGATGGAAAACCTCATCACCATCATTGTTGTCGCCTTGCTGGTGGTCTTTCACAGACCACTTGCGGCGTTGGCTGGTGGGGTCTTTGCCCTCTTGGCCATGGCTGTTCTGCTGTTCGTGATGTTCATCTTCGTGAAAGCAATGCTCTTTGGCGGATGAGCAGCAGGCCGGCGCGTTGCATTGCCAAGCAGCGCGCCGCAGATTCAGTCTCCCGTCGGATCACGCCAATCGCCCGAGCCTTTTGTCAACGTCTGGTCAACCCGCGAATGCTGTCTGGGCAACACTGGAAGCCGTTGAATGACGACGGAATCTGGCAGGTTTTGGTGAAAGAACCCGATACATCAAAGGCTTGTCCGCTAAGCTGCTGAAATCAAAAGGGGCATTAGAATCAAAAGGTTCGGCTCATAACCTGAAGGTCGTAGGTTCAAATCCTACCCCCGCAACCAAAAAAATAACACAAATACAACTATTTGCAGGCGCCCCAAGGGACGCTCTACGCGTTCACGCCACGGCTGTGGAAGCAACGTGGAAGCAAACGGGATGACTTCAGGTGTGTGGCAGAAATGCTGCGCAAGGCCGGTAAGTGCGGCTCAATCAAAGCTGCCCGCTCAGCAGGTGCACCGGAGCGAGTGGCGCTCTTTGGTATTTGGCTGATCAGCCCCACCTGAGTGGTCCGATTTGGGAAGCTCCCGCGCCGCGGTTTTCTGTCGCGGCCTCTATCGCGGAGAGGAAGCGCGCGACCTCCTCGAGGCTGTTGTAATGGCAGACCGAGACGCGGATGCAGGACCTGAGCCCGAGCGGCTTCAGGATATTGCCGCAGTAGTGGTCGTCGTTGCGAATATGGACGCGGATCCCCTCGGCGCTCAGGAAGTTCACCAGCGCACCCGACTCGACCCCATCGAGCACGAGCGACACGACACCCTCGCGCGCCTCGGTGGACGCGCCGCCGATCAGCGTCACGCCGGGCATCTCGGCGAGGCCGCGCAGGTTCCCGGTGCCGTGCAACATCGCGCCCATGAGGCGGGCTTCGTGGTCATGGATCGCCGCCGCCGCCGCCTCGACCCGCGCGCGACGGTCCGTGGCGTCGGTGAAGTGGCTGCCGAGCCAGTCGAGATAGTCGACCACGTCGGAGAAGGTCGCGTAAGCCCCCGCGTCGCGGGTGCCGAGTTCCCAGACATGGGCCGGCCCGCCCACGACCTGCTCCTTCTTGCAGGCGGTCAGCCGGTCCGAGGCCCAGCCGAAGCCGTAGCCGTGGCGCGCGAAGACCTTGTAGGGCGACACCGCGTAGCCGTCGACGCCGTAGGCGGCGCAGTCGATATGGCCATGGCTCGCGTGCTGGATGCCGTCGACGATGATGAACGCCTCGGGCGCCTTTTCGCGGATCGCCGCGGCGATCGCCGGCACATCGATCGACATGCCGGTCACCGGAGAGGTCTGGACGATCGTTGCGACCCGGACATCGGTCGTGATGTGGCGCTGATATTCCTCCAGGCTCACCGTGCCCGTGGCGTCGTCGTGGACGGCGAGAAGGTGCGGCCGCCCCGTCACGTCGGCCCAGCGTGCCATCGCGCTGCGCGAGGCGGGATGCTCGAGTGTCGAGCCGAGCATCACCCCGCCTTCGGCCGCGCCGAGCGCTGCGGTGCGGACCAGTCGGAACAGCACCTCTGTGCCGCTCTCGCCGACGAAGATCTGCCCGCCCGGCGCGTTCAGGAACAGCCGCATGTCGGCGCGCCCCCTGTCGATCGCCGCCATCAGCGCCTTCGAGGCCGGGTTGTCGCGGCCCTGGTTGTCCGGGTAACCGGCATAGGCGGCCGAGGTCTCGATCACCGATTTGAGCCTCAGCGCCCCGCCGGCGTTTTCGAAGAAGACGCGCGGGCCCTCGAACGGGCAGGCATCGACATGGGCAAAGCGGCTGCGGACTTCGTCGAGCAGTCCGGGTTTGTCGGTGATCATTGGGCGCTCTCCAGGGCGGGGGTGACGCCGCGCAGGCGGTCGCCATTTGGGTCGAAGGGGGGGCGGGCGAGGATGCGCGCGATGTGGTTCTGGCCGAGGATGGCGACATGGACGGTGTCGCCGGGCTTGGCCATGCCGGCCTTGAGATAGGCGATGGCGAGCGACTTCTCGACCGAATAGCCGTAGGCACCCGACGAGACCTGGCCCGCGGGCGCGCCGTCGGCGAGGAAGACCGGCTCGCCTCCAGAGGCGTCGGCGAGGCTGGCGTCGATCTCGAGCATGACCATCTCTTCGCGTGGCGGATTGGCGGCGATCTTCTGCCAGGCGGATTTGTTGAGGAAGTCCTTGTCGGCCTTGATCAGCCGGTCGAGCCCGCTTTCCTGCGGCCAGTATTCCGGGCTGTAGTCGCGGCCCCAGGAGCCGTAGCCTTTCTCGACGCGCAAGCTCATCAGCGCGCGGCTGCCGACCGGGCCGGCGCCGAAGTCGCGGCCCGCATCCAGAAGGACGGTGTAGAGCGCGACCTGGTCGGCTTCCGCGCAGTGCAGTTCCCAGCCGAGATCGCCGGTGAAGCTCACGCGGAGCGCGATGACCTCGACGCCCGCGACGGTGATCCGCGCCGACGCCATGAACGGGAAGGCCTCGTTCGACAGATCCGCGTCGGTGAGCCGCGCGAGGATGTCGCGCGCCCTCGGCCCGGCGAGGTTGAAGCCGCACATCGCCTCGGTGCGGGATGCGAAGGTCGTGCCCTCGGGCAAGGGCACGGCCCTGAAGAAGCGCTGGTGGAAGCGCTCGGCCATACCCGAGCCGACGACGAGGAACTCCTCCGCCCCGAGCCGGGTCACGGTGAAGTCGCCCGCGATCCCGCCGCGCTTGCCGATCAGGGGCGTGAGGCAGGACCGGCCCACCTTCACCGGCATCCGGTTGGCGAAGAGCGCGTTCAGCCAGTCCTCGGCGCCCGCGCCCTTGACCTCGTATTTGGCGAAGTTCGAGATATCGATGATCCCCGCCCTCTCGCGCAGCATCCTCGCCTCGCGGCCCACGGGCGCCCACCAGTTCTGGCGGGTGAAGCCGTAGGTCTCGTGATCCGGCTCGCCCTGGGCCGCGAACCACAGGGGATGTTCCCAACCGAAGTTCAGCCCGAAGATCGCGCCCATCTCCTTTTGCATCCCATAGGCCGGGCGGGTGCGGACCGGTCGGCCCGCCGCGCGCTCCTCGTTCGGGAAATGGATCTTGAAGCGGTTCGCGTACTGGTCCTCGACGCGCGCCCTGGTGAAGGCCCTGTCCGCCCAGTGGCCGAAGCGGGCGAGGTCCCAGCCGAACATGTCGAGCGTCGGCTCGCCCTCGACGATCCACTCGGCGGCGAGCTTGCCGAGGCCGCCTGATTGCGAGAAGCCGGGGATGATGCCGTTGCAGCAGAAATAGCCGGTCAGCTCCGGCACCGGACCGAAGAGCGCCGAGGAATCCGGCGACCAGATCATCGGGCCGTTGATCACGCGCTTGATGCCCGCCGTGCCGACGGCGGGAACCCGCTCGATCGCGCGCAGCATGTTCGGCTCGATCCGCTCGAGGTCATCGGCGAAGAGCTCGTGCCCGAAGCCCTGCGGCGTGCCGTCCTCGGCCCAGAACTTCATTCTCTTCTCATAGGCGCCGACGAGCAGGCCGAGGCCTTCCTGGCGCAGGTAGTATTCGCCGTCGCGGTCGGCGACCGAGGGCAGGCGGCGGCCGAGCTCGGCGATCTCCGCGATCGTCTCGGTGACGAAATACTGGTGCTCGGTCGGGATGAGCGGCAGCTCCAGCCCGGCCATCCGTCCGACCTCGCGCGCCCAGAGACCGGCGGCGTTGATGACCCAGGGCGTCGCGATGTCGCCCTTCCCGGTACGGACGATCCAGGTTCCGTCGGGTTGGGCTTCGGTGCCGGTGACGGGAGTGAAGCGGTGGATCTCGGCGCCCATCTGCCGCGCGCCGGTCGCAAAGGCATGGGTCACGCCCGAGGGATCCACGTTGCCCCCGTCGGGCTCGTACATGATGCAGCGGATGCCGTCGAAATCGACGAGCGGATGCAGCCGCTCGGCTTCGTCGCGGCTCACCTCGTGGAAGTTCATGCCGTAGCGCTTCGCCTTCGCCGCCTGGATGCGCAGCTGATGCTCGCGCGCTTCGGTCTGGGCGAGGTAGAGCGAGCCCGGCTGGAAGATGCCGCAGCCCTGTCCGGTCTCGGCCTCGAGCTCCTTGTAGAGCTTCATCGTGTAGTGCTGGAGCCGCGAGATGTTGGTGACGTCATGCAGCCCGTGGATGTTCGCCGCCGCGTGCCAGGTCGAGCCCGAGGTCAGCTCCGAGCGTTCGAGAAGGACCACGTCGGCCCAGCCCTTCCTGGCGAGATGGTAGAGGATCGAGCAGCCGACGAGGCCACCTCCGATGACGACGGCCTGGGCATGGGTGCGCATGTGTGTCTGCCTTTCGTGCTGGCCGGGGCGCCGGCCGATTTGAACGGGGTTTCGCGTGTCAGCTAAGACCGCGGGCCTCGGAAATGCGGGTAAGCCAGTCGGGGTCCATCTCGGGGACGGAGGACAGGAGCAACCTTGTGTAGTCGGGATGGGGCGGGGCGAGGACCTGATCCTTGCCGCCCTGTTCGACGACACGGCCCTTGTGCATCACCACGATCTCGTCGGCGATTGCCTCGACGGTGGCGATGTCATGGGTGATGAAGAGATAGGACAGGTCCTGCTCCTCCTGAAGCCGCATCAGGAGCTTGAGGATGTTCTCCTGAACGATCTGGTCGAGCGCCGAGGTAACCTCGTCACAGATGATCACATCGGGCTCGGCGGCGAGAGCGCGGGCGATGCAGATGCGCTGCTTCTGGCCGCCCGAAAGCTCTGAGGGAAGCCGGTCGATGAAGTGGGCCGGCAGCTCGATCTGGTCGAGGAGATCGACCACCCGGCGCTCCAGCGCTGCCCCCCTGAGTCCATGATAGAAGGTGAGCGGACGGCCGATGATTTCCTCTACCGTCTGGCGCGGATTCATCGCGGTGTCGGCCATCTGGTAGATCATCTGTATCCGTCGCAACTGGTCCTTCGAACGCGCCGCGAGGGCCGGGGGCAGCACCGCGCCGTTGAAGCGCACGACGCCCGTCCGGGGTGGCAGGAGTCCGGTGACGACCCGCGCCGTGGTCGACTTGCCCGAACCGGATTCGCCGACGATCGCCACGGTGCGTCCGCGCGGCAGCCGGATCGAAACATCGTCGAGCACCGTCGCGGTCCCGTAAGCGGCGTCGACCCCCTCGACCGTCAGCACCGCGTCCTCACTCGCGCGCGCCGGCTTGTTCAGGAGCCGCACCGACCACAGCGACCGCGTATAGTCCTCCTTCGGCGCCGCCAGCATCTCGCGGGTCGGGGCCTCCTCGACCTCGGCGCCGTGGCGCAGCACCTTGATCCGGTCGGCCATCTGCGCCACGACCGCGAGGTCGTGGGTGATGTAGATCGCCGCCGCGCCATGCTCGCGCACCGCCTTGCGCATCGCCAGAAGCACCTCGACCTGGGTGGTCACGTCAAGCGCGGTGGTCGGCTCGTCGAAGACGACGAGGTTCGGCCGGGGCGAGATCGCCATCGCCGTCATCACCCGCTGGAGCTGCCCGCCCGAAACCTGGTGCGGATATCGCCGGCCGATCGTTGCGGGCTCGGGCAGCATCAGCGAGCCGTAGATCGCCCTGGCATCCGCGGCGGCATCCGCGCCGGTCCTGAGCCCCTCGCGCACGCTGGCGGCGATGGTCTGGTCGATCAGCCGCTGGGCCGGGTTGAAGGAGGCTGCCGCGGATTGCGCGACATAGGTCAGACGCGTGCCCCAGAGCCGGCGCTTCTCGGGCTCGCTCGCGCGCACGAGGTCGATGCCGTCGAACTCGACCGAGCCCGCGGTGATCCGGCAGCCGGGGCGGGCAAAGCCCATCGCCGCGAGCCCGAGCGTCGACTTGCCCGCGCCGGATTCCCCGATCAGTCCCAGCACCTCCCCGCGCCGGAGCGTGAGGTCCACGCCTCGGATGATCGGCGACCAGCCGCTCTCGGAATGGCCCTCGACTTCGAGGCTGCGGATCTTCAGGAGGATATCGGTGTCAGACATCGTCACGCAGCCCGCTTGCGGTGTGAAGGAACCAGTCGACGACATAGTTTACGCCCACGGTGATGAGCGCGATCGCCGCGGCCGGGATCAGCGGGGTCAGCGCCGCCTTGAGGTCGTATTGCGCGAACTGGATCAACTGGGCGGTCTCGCGCACCATCGACCCCCAGTCGGCGCTCGGCGGCTGGATGCCGACGCCGAGGAACGACAGCGACGCGATCGTGAGGAAGACGAAGCAGAACCGGAGCCCGAATTCGGCCACCACGGGCGGCAGGATGTTCGGCAGGATCTCGCAGCGCATGACCCAGCCGAGCCCTTCGCCGCGAAGCCGCGCCGCCTCGACGTAATCCATCACCGCCACCGAGACCGCGACCGAGCGGGTGAGCCGGAACACCCGCGTGCTGTCGATCACCGCGATGATCAGGATCAGGTTGAGCGACGAGGCGCCGAAGATCGACAGGAGCATCAGCGCGAAGATCAGGCTGGGGATAGCCATCAGTACATCGACCGCACGGCTGAGAAGCTGGTCGAGCCAGCCCCGTCCGATCGCGGCGGCGAGGCCGAGCCCGCCGCCGATCAGGAAGGCAAGGAAGGTCGTGGCGAGCGCGATGCCGATCGTGTTGCGCGCGCCGTAGATCAGGCGGGACAGGATGTCCCGGCCGATCTGGTCGGTGCCGAGCCAGTGCTCGGCGCTCCACGGCGCGAAGGGCTGGGCGAAGACCTGCGCCTCGCCATGCGGCGCGATCACCGGGGCCAGGATGGCGACGGTCAGGTAGGCGACGATGATCACGAGCCCGAGATGGGCCGATGCGGGCGCCTTCTTCAGTGCCCGGCCGAGACGCTCGGCCCGGCTGCGACGGATGCGAGGGCCAGAGGCGGCGGCGGTGATTGGCTGGCTCTGGGTCATTTCGGATGCAGAAGCCGGGGATTGGTGACGATGCCGATCACGTCTGCGATCAGGTTGAGCAGGATGTAGGTGGCCGCGAAGAACAGCGCGCAGGCCTGCACCACAGGGATGTCGCGCGATGACACCGCATCGACCGTGAGCTGGCCGATGCCGGGGTAGACGAAGACCACCTCGACCACCACGACGCCGACCACGAGATAGGCGAGGTTGAACGCGATCACCGTGGCGATCGGCGCCCAGGCATTGGGCAGCGCGTGCAAGAGGATCACTCGGCGCGGGCTCTCGCCCTTCAGCCGCGCCATCTCGATATAGGGCGAGGCCATGAGGTTCAGGATCGCGGCTCGCGTCATCCGCATCATATGCGCGACGATCACGAGCGTGAGCGTCAGCGCCGGCAGGACCGAGACGCCGATCCGTTCGCCGAAGCTCATCTCGGGCCGGACATTGGCGAGCGAAGGAAAGATCGGCCAGAGCGTTCCGAGCAGGAGGATCAGGATATAGGCGACGAAGAACTCGGGGAACGAGATCGTCGTCAGCGTCGCCGCGCTCGCGGTCCGGTCGTACCAGGAGTTTCGCCATAGCGCCGACGTGATGCCGAGCGCCAGCGCCAGCGGCACCGCGATCAGCGCGGTCATCCCGGCCAGGAACAGCGTGTTGGCGAGCCGCGGTGCCACCAGGTCCGCGACGGGTCGAGACCGGTCGATGCCCGAGGACGCGCGCCCCGAGAACGAAGTTCCGAGATCGCCCTGCACCAGGGCGCCGAGCCAGTCGAAATAGCGCACGACCAGCGGCTCATCGAGGCCGAGCTCGCGCCGGAATGCCGCGACGGCCTCTTCGGTCGCGGCCTGGCCAAGCACGGCCTGGCCGAAATCGCCTGGCAGCATGTCGACCGCCGAGAAGATGATGATCGAGACGAGGAACAGCGTCACGAGGCCAAGGCCCAGCCGTTTGACGATCGTTCTCAGAACCGGATGCATGGCGCTTGCCTCGAAGTCATAAGCGCCGACAGTGCCGGAATGCGGTCACAGGACCGATGGCAACATGCCGAGCGCGAGTAGATCTCATTCCATGATCGGGCGGGGTGCGCGAACAAAAAAAACGAGGTCATAGACCGCGAGTATTTTTGTTGTGACAAAGCCCCCCGTGACTAGCCTTCCGTCGAACCAGCAGCTCCGGCGCCGTTTGCCGCTTGGAGTTGGCTGGGTCGGATCGTGGGAGGAAATTCATGGATAAGTCACGCGATGACTACATTGCGCGCCAGCGTCTGCGCCTCGGTACGGGACAGGTCTCCCGCCGGGGCTTCGTCATGTCGGCGCTCGCCGCCGGGATCGCCTTGCCGACCGCGATCGGCTGGGCCGACGCAGCCCGCGCCCAGGCCCCGAGCAAGGGCGGGCTCCTGCGTCTCGGTCTCGGTAGCGGTTCAACGACGGATACGCTCGACCCGGCGACCTACGAAGGGCCGGTAAACACCGTCCTTGCCTATCTCTATGGCAACAACCTGGTCGAGGTGGACAGTTCCGGCAAGCTGGTGCCGGAGCTGGCAAGCGAGTGGGCGTCGGACGACGCCGCGACCTGGGTCTTCAAGCTCCGTGACGGCGTCGAATTCCACAACGGCAAGACCCTGACGCCCGAGGACGTCATCGCGTCGATCAACCACCATCGCGGCGAGGATTCGAAATCCGCGGTCGGCGGGCTCGTGTCGCAGATCAAGGATATCCGCGCCGATGGCAAGAACGTCGTCTTTGAGCTTTCAGCCCCGAATGCCGACTTTCCCTATGTGCTCAGCGATTACCACCTGATCATCCTGCCCGCCTCCGATGGCGCGATCGACGCGACCGGGGGAGTTGGCTCGGGCGGCTACGTGCTTGAAACCTACGAGCCGGGCGTGCGCATCCATGCCACGCGCTTCGCCAACTACTTCAAGTCCGACCGCGCCCATTTCGACGCGGTCGAGCTGATCTCGATCATTGATCCGACCGCGCGTCAGAACGCGATCATGAACGGCGATGTCGACGCGATCGACCGCGTCGACCCGAAGACCGTCTCACTCCTTGCGCGGGTGCCAACGCTCGATATCCTCGAACGGCCCTCGACGCTGCATTACACTTTCCCGATGAGAGTCGATGCAGCTCCGTTCGACAACTACGACCTCAGGATGGCGGTGAAGCTCGCGGTGAAACGCCAGGAACTCGTGGACAAGATCCTGCTCGGACACGGTGTGGTCGGCAACGATCACCCGATCTCGACCGCCAACCGCTACCACGCCGAGATTCCCCAGCGCGAGTTCGACCCCGAGCAGGCCGCCTTCCATTACAAGAAGTCCGGTCACAGCGGCGCGCTCCAGCTTTCGGCCTCCGACGCTGCCTTCTCTGGCGCGGTCGACGCGGCCCAGCTCATCGCGGCCTCGGCCTCCGAAACCGGGATCGAGATCGAGGTCGTGCGCGAGCCGAATGATGGCTACTGGTCCGACGTCTGGAACAAGAAGCCGTGGTGCGTGAGCTACTGGAGCGGCCGACCGACCGAGGACTGGATGTTCTCCTCGGGCTATACCAACGACACCGAGTGGAACGAGACCGCCTGGCGGACCGGCGAGGCCGCCGACCGCTTCAACGCGATCGTCGTCGAAGCGCGAGCCGAACTCGACGACGCGAAGCGCCGCGAACTCTACGCCGAGGCGCAGCGCCTGCTCGCCGACGATGGCGGCGCGCTCACCCCGATGTTCGCCAACCACATCTCGGCGGTCTCGAAGGGCATTGGCCACGGCGACGACATCGCCTCGAACTGGGAACTCGACGGCGCGAAGGCGCCGGAACGCTGGTGGACGGCGTCCTGAGGGTGCCGCTAATCTAGGACAAGTGCCGACCGGTCCCAGCGGGGCCGGTCAATTCAGTAGAGGGGCGGATGACGCGTATTTTCGTCAAGGACATGATGAACCGCCGCGCGACCGGCTGCGATCTCGTCCCCTGTTGACGGAGTGTGGCCGCAACCTTTCCCGCTCCACATTCTGGCAAAGAGAACATGTCCATTCAATCGCCCCTGCGCCTTGCTGTCGACATCGGAGGCACCTTCACCGATACCGTCCTGATCGATGGGGCGGACCGCGTCATCGCCTCGACCAAGACGCTCACCACCCATGAAAATCCTGCCGACGGCGCGATGGAGGGTGTTCAACGTGCCTTGGCGAATGCCGGGCGCACGCTTTCAGAGATCACCGGGTTCATCCACGGCACCACGCTCGCCACCAACGCGCTGATCGAGAAGCGCGGCGCACGCGTGGTCACGGTCACCACCGAGGGGTTCCGTGACATCCTCGAAATCGCCTACGAGCGCCGCTACAGCCAGTATGACATCAATCTCGAAAAGACGGACCTGCTGGTCAGCCGCGACCGCTCGCTGACCATCCGCGAGCGCATGTCGGCGGCGGGCGAGGTGCTGATCCCGTTCGACGAGGCGGCGGTTGCCGGGCTCATCGCCCAGATCGACGCCACCGACGCCGGCGCGGTGGCGATCTGCCTGTTGCATGCCTATGCCAACCCCGCGCATGAACAGCGCCTGCGCGCACTCATCGCCGAGGCGAGGCCGCATCTCGCGGTCTCCATCTCCTCCGAGGTCAGCCCCGAGGCGCGCGAGTTCGACCGGCTCTGCACCACGGTCGCCAACGCCTATATCCAGCCCCTGATGGCGCGCTACCTCGCGGCGTTCGAGGCGCGCTTTGCCGCCGAGGGGCTCGGCTGCCCGATCCTGATGATGACCGCGGGTGGCGGCATGACTACCATTGCTACAGCGGCCCATTTCCCGATCCGGCTGGTCGAATCCGGTCCCGCAGGCGGTGCGATCCTCGCCGCGCGCATCGCTTCGGAATGCGGTCTGGACGAGGTCCTGTCCTTCGATATGGGCGGCACCACGGCAAAGCTCTGCCTCATCGACAACGGCGCGCCGCAGACCTCGCGCGCCTTCGAGATCGCGCGCGCCGCGCGCTTCATCAAGGGCTCGGGAATGCCGGTCCGCATCCCGGTGATCGAGATGATCGAGATCGGGGCGGGAGGCGGCTCGATCGCCGCCGTCGACCGGCTCGGCCGGCTGACCGTCGGCCCGCAGAGCGCGGGATCGGAGCCCGGCCCGGCCGCCTTCGGACGC
Source organism: Albidovulum salinarum (assembly GCF_025673475.1). Lineage (NCBI taxonomy): Bacteria > Pseudomonadati > Pseudomonadota > Alphaproteobacteria > Rhodobacterales > Paracoccaceae > Albidovulum > Albidovulum salinarum. The sequence goes on from NZ_JAOVQO010000014.1 coordinate 138,638, forward strand.
GGCGGCACGAAGCCCACGGTCTCCGACGCCGATATCGTCCTTGGCTATATCCGGCCCGAGACCTTCGCCGAGGGCCAGTTCGCCATCGACCCCGAGGCGGCGACCCTGGCGATGCGGCGCGAGGTGGGCGACGCGCTCGGGCTCGACGCGCGTGCCGCAGCGGACGGCGTGAGCCGTATCGTGGACGAGAACATGGCCAGCGCCGGCCGCATGCACGCAGTGGAATCGGGCAAGGATCTCGGGCCTCGCACGATGATCGCCTTCGGCGGCAACGGCCCCTTGCATGCCTGCCGCGTGGCCCGCGCCGCCGGCGTCTCGCGCATCCTCATCCCGACCAACCCGAGCGTCGGCTCGGCGGTGGGCTTCCTCTTCGCCCCGGTTTCGTTCGAAATCGTGCGCTCGCGCTACTCGATGCTGCAGACGCTCGACTTTGCCGCGGTGAACCGGCTCTTCGCGTCCATGGTGTCGGAGGCGCTTGACGTGGTGCGCCAGGGCGCGGCCGAGGCCGAGGTCATCGTCAGCCGGACCGCCTTCATGCGCTATCACGGCCAGGGCCACGAGATCGAGATCGCGCTGCCCGACCGGGATCTCGAGCTCTCGGACATCGCACCGCTGACCAAGGCCTTTGAAACCGCCTATGCGCGCCAGTTCTCGCGACCCGTGCCGGGAATGGAGATCGAGATCCTCAACTGGTCGGTCCGCGTCGCCACCCGGGCCGACGCGATCCAGCCGGTCGCGACCACGCCTGCCGTGCGCGCGCTCGCAGCGCGCGAGACGCGCCCGGTGACCTGCGACATCACCGGCGCGCGCCGCGAGGCCGCCTTCGTGATGCGCGACGCGCTTGCCCCCGGCGACCGCCTCGCAGGCCCCGCGCTCATCGCCGAACCGCAGACCACGACCTTCGTCGGCACCGACTTCGACGCCGAGGTCGATGCACGCGGCAACCTCGTTCTAACCCGGAAGGGAGCCTGAGCCATGACCGATCTTTCTCCCGCCCGTCTCCAGGTGATGTGGAACCGGCTGCTCGCAGTCGTGGAGGAACAGGGCCAGACCCTGATCCGCGCCGCCTTCTCGCCGATCGTGCGCGAATGCGGCGACATCTCGGCCGGCATCTTCGACGTGAAGGGCCGGATGCTCGCCCAGGCCGTGACCGGTACGCCCGGCCACATCAACACGATGGCCGAGGCGGTCAAGACGCTGCGCGAGCGTTTCCCGATCCAGAACATGGCCCCCGGCGACGTCTACATGACCAACGATCCCTGGCTCGCCTCGGGGCATCTGAACGACTTCCTTCTCATGATGCCCGCCTTCAAGGACGGCCGCGTCGTGGGCTTCACCTCCTGCACCTCGCACCTCGTTGATCTCGGCGGGCTCGGCATGGGACCGGAGGGGTCCGACATCTATGACGAAGGGCTCCTGATCCCGCCCTGCAAGCTTGTGGACCGCGGCGAGGTCAACGCGCTCCTGATGGAGATCGTGAAGGCCAACTCGCGCGAGCCGATTGCCAACGAGGGCGACATCTACGCGCTCATTGCCTGCTGCGAGGCGGGCGCCAGGCGGCTCGTCGGCATGATGGAGGACTTCGGGCTCCACGACCTCAACGTGCTCGCCGAGCATATCATCGAGACCTCGCGCCGCGGCACGCTCGAGGCGATCGCCGAGGTTCCGGAAGGCGTCTACCGCAACATCCTGAAGGTCGACGGCTATGAAAAGGAACTGGAACTGCACGCGACGCTCACGGTGACGCGGGAGCGACTGCATCTCGACTTCACCGGCACGTCGGGCTGTTCGAAGAAGGGTATCAACGTGCCCCTCAACTACGCCACCGCCTATTCGGTCTTCGCCATGCGCTGCATCATCGGCTCCGACATCCCGAACAATGCCGGGTCTCTCGAACCCTTCGTCGTGACCGGGCCGGAGGGGTGCATTCTGAATGCCCAACATCCGGCGCCGGTGGCGATGCGCCACACGCTCGGCCAGATGACGCCGGATCTCGTGCTCGGCTGCCTCACCCAGGCGCTGCCGGACCGGGTGCCGGCCGAGGGCGCGTCCTGCATGTATGACCTGCCGATGCGTCACACGCCGGAAGTCGCGCGCAATGGCGGCCACCAGTTCGCGGTCGAGCTCGTCCATAACGGCGGCACCGGCGCGCGACCGCATGCTGACGGGCTTTCGGCCACCGCCTATCCGTCGGGCGTCTTCGGCTCGCAGGTCGAGATCACCGAGGCGGTCGCCCCGGTCACGATCTGGCGGCGTGAACTGTTGCCCGATTCCGGCGGCGCGGGCCGGTATCGCGGCGGTCTCGGCCAGCGGATCGAGATGACCTCGGCCGTCGACGAGCCGTTCCTCGTCTTCCTCTCGGTCGAGCGAGTGAAGAACGCCGCCAAGGGCCGCGCCGACGGCCTGGCCGGAGCGCCCGGCCGGATCCGGGTCTCAGGCCGCGCGGCCGATATCTCGGGCAAGTGCGAGCTGCGCGTGGAACCGGGCGAAAGGCTGATCTTCGACACGCCCGGCGGCGGCGGCTTCGGCAGCCCCGAAGCGCGCGACCCCGACCGTCTGGCACGCGACCTCGCCTCGGGCCTCGTCACCGCCGAAGGTGCTGCGGCCTATGGGGACAAGCGATGATCCGCGCCGTCCCCAACGTCGCCGCGATGGCGCCCTATGCGCTGGCCGATCTCGGGCCTGCGGGTTCGGTCTCGCTGGCCCAGAACGAAAGCGCCTTCGGACCCAGTCCGATGGCGCTGAAGGCGGGCGAGGCGGCGCTGGCGGGCGCCGCCCTCTATCCCGATCCAGACTGGAGCGAACTGCGCGCGGCGATTGCCGAGGTTCACGGGCTCGATGCCTCGCGCATTCTCTGCGGCGCCGGTTCGATGGAGCTGATCGGCTGCCTCATCCGCGCCTTCGCTGGCCCGGGCGACGAGGTGCTCGGCACCGATCACGGCTATCTCTTCGTCGCCACCGCCTGCCTGCAGGCCGGGGCCGGCTATGTGAAGGCAGCGGAACAAGACCTTACGGTCTCGGTCGATGCGCTGCTCGCGAAGATCACCTCGCGCACCCGGATAGCGTTTCTCTGCAATCCCGGCAATCCGACGGGCACCCGCATCCCCAATGCCGAGATCCTGCGGTTGCGGGAAGCCCTGCCGGCCGGTGTTCTCCTAGTCGTCGACCAGGCTTACGGTGAGTTCGACGATCAGGATCCGGCACCGGTCTTCGCGCTCGCCGGGCGCGACGACACGGTGGTGCTCAGGACTTTCTCCAAGGCCTATGCGCTGGCCGGGGCACGCGCCGGTTGGGGGCTTTTCCCCGAGGAAATCGGGCGCGAGGCGCGCAAGCTCCTCAATCCCAACAACGTCTCGGCCGTGAGCCAGGCGATGGCGGCGGCGGCGATGCGGGACGGGGCGCATATGCGAGAATTTGCCGCGAAGACGGCTGCGATCCGCAACGCCTTTGCCGAGCGCCTCGCCACGGCCGGATATCGGATCCCGCCAAGTCACACCAACTTCGTGCTGATCCCCTTCGCCGGCGCCGAGGCCGCAAGGGCGGCCGACGCGCGCCTGCGCGCAGCGGGGCTTCTGATGCGCGGCATGGGCGGCTACGGGCTCGGCCACTGCCTGCGCGCCACCGTCGTCGCGCCCGAACACATGGACCGCGCCGCCGAGATTCTCGCCGCTTTCAGGGAGGAAGGACATGACCGCTGATCTGCGCGCTCTCAAGATCGGGGTGCTGGTCCCCTACACCAACACCAATCTCGAACCCGACCTGATGCTGATGCGGCCCGAGGGCTGCTCGCTGCATTTCGAACGGCTCGGCGACTACGACATCGACGAGATTCCTGATTCCAGCCAGATGGCCCGACTCGGCGCCTCGGACCTGACCGAGACATTGCGGCTGATTTCCGGGGTGCGGCCGAAGGCGGTGCTCTATGGCTGCACCTCGGCAACGCTGACCCACGGCACCGGTTTCGACCGCGACCTCGCGGCGAAGATCAAGGCCGGATCGGGCGCGATCTCGCTCACCGCCGCAGGGTCCGTCGTAGCCGCGCTGAAGGCGCTCGGCGCGCGGAAGATCGGCTTCTCCTCGCCCTATGTCGGACAGATCAATGACGAGGCCGTCGCCTTCCTGGCCGATGAGGGGATCGAGACCGTGGCCCGCGCCGATATAGGTCGCAACCTGGGCAATTACGGCCAGGGAGAACTGACCCCGGACGAGGTCTTCGACCTCGCCCTGCGGGTCAACCAACCGGGCGTCGAGGCGATCGTGCTGTCCTGCACCGACATGCGTTCGGTCGAAGCCGTTGCGCGGATCGAGAAGGAAACCGGCAAGCCGGTCGTCACCTCCAACCAGGCGATGATCTTCGCTCTGTGCCGGGCGCTCGGTCTGCCGCGCCCGGACGGCGCGCCGGGGCGGCTTTTCGAGCGGCTCTGAGACGGACGCTCGGCGCCGCCTCAAGCGGCCGGCGTGTGGCTGCGCGTGATGTAAGCGTCGTCGCTGTAGCTCAGGCCAAGCGAGAAGAAACAGGGCTGCGCGAGTTCGGCGGTGATCGCCGAGTCCAGATCGGCGAGAAGTGCTGCGGTGAACGCCGCATCCCGGTGCGGCTTCCTGAGCAGCGAGACCGAAACCAGGCAATGCGTGTGCCGGTATCGCGCAGCCGGATAGGCGCGGCATTTGCATTCCCCCGAGTTCGGATCATGCCTCAGGATCGTGTCCTCGATCGTCCGGAACAGCTTCTCGGCGTCGAAGCCGAGGTCGGCGGAATGTTTGATTTCGGCATGTGGCACGGGCGGCTCCTGCGAACGGTGTCCAAGGCGGCGCGGCTCACGGCTCGTCGCTGCCGATCTCTTCTTTCCGGCGGGCGACATAGGCGTCAAGTGCCTCGCGGATGGCGGGGTCCAGTGCCGGTTCCTCGTAGTCGCGCAGCGCCTGCTGCCAGAGCCCGGTCGCGCGGGTCAGCGCGTCCTTCGCGCCGGCCGCCTCCCAGCCGCCGTAGTTGGTCCAATCCGACAGCATCGGC
>NZ_JAOVQO010000015.1:0-141185 GCF_025673475.1 Albidovulum salinarum
GATCACCCGCGGCTGGAGTTTTTCGGCCGCGTAGGCGCGGGCGCCGTCGCGGAGCATCCGCTCTTCCTCGGTCAGCTGGTCTTCCATGCGGAAGGCGTCTTCCCAGTCGAAGCGCGACAGGTCGGGGGCGTCTTTCGGTTTCAGAGCCATTTGGGTCCTCACTTCAGAGTCGCGCAGAACCGCGCGATGCGGGTGGCGGCCTCGGTCAGCGAGGCCCGGGAATAGGCGTAGGAGAGCCGCACATAGCCGGGCGTGCCGAAGGCACGGCCGGGGACGAGGGCGACGCCCTCTTCCTCCAGAAGTGCGGTGCAAAAATCGGCGTCGCTCTCGATGCGGCGGCCCCCGGCCGTGACCTTTCCGAAGGCGCGGGCGCAGCCGGGGAAGAGGTAGAAGGCGCCGTCGGCCGAAGGGCAGTCGAGCACGCCGGTCGCATTCAGTGCGGCGGCCAGCATGTCACGGCGCTCGCGGAAATCGTCGCTGCGTTCGGCCAGAAGCTGCTGGTCGCCGTCCAGCGCGGCGACGGCCGCCGCTTGGGCGACCGAGGACGCGCCCGAGGTGATCTGGCTCTGGACGGCCAGCATTGCCGCGGTCAGCCGTTTCGGTCCGATCCCCCAGCCGATGCGCCAGCCGGTCATCGCGTAGCTCTTCGACACGCCGTTCACGATCAGTGTGCGGTCGGCGAGGTCGGAGGCGATGGCGCGGAAAGAGTGGAACGGGACGTAGGAGATGTGCTGGTAGATTTCGTCGACCATGATGCCGACATGGGGCGCGTCGCGCAGCACTTCGGCCAGGGCTTCGAGATCGGCCGCCGAATAGACCGCGCCCGAGGGGTTCGAGGGCGAGTTGAGGAGGAGCCAGCGGGTGTTCGGCCCGATCGCGTCGCGCAATTGCTCGGGCGTGATTCGGAACCCGGTCTCGGCACTGGTCGGCATGACCACCGGTTTGCCGTCGCAGACGGTGACGATGTCGGGGTAGCTCGTCCAATAGGGCGCGACGATCAGCACCTCATCACCGGGGTCGAGCGTCGCGGCGAAGGCGTTGTAGAGAACCTGTTTCGCGCCGGTGCAGACTATGATTTCCGCCGTTTCCGGCGTGTAGCCGTTCTCGCGCTGGCAGGCCGCGGCGATGGCGCGGCGCAACTCGAGCGTGCCGGCGGTAAGGGTGTAGGTGGTCTCGCCCGCCAGCGCGGCCTGGTGCGCGGCGTGGATCACATGCGGCGGCGTCGAGAAGTCCGGCTCGCCGGTGCCGAGCGTGATGACGTCGCGCCCCTCGCGCTTCAGCGCGTCGGCGAGCTCGGAAATCTTCAGGATCTCGGAGAGTTCGACCGCGTCGATGCGGGCGGAGCGGCGGAACGGATCGGACATGGCGGCCTCATGCGCGGTTTTATGCCTTATGGGCCATTGTATGCCGCATGGATACCGATATTGTGGCCTTGATATATGCATGGAGCGAATACAATGGCGATGCCCCGTCGACTCCTCCCGTCGATTTCCCTGCTCACCGCCTTCGAATCGGTCGTCCGGACCGGCTCGACGCTCGCCGCCGCCCGCGACCTCGACCTGACCCAGGGTGCGGTGAGCCGGCTGATCCAGAACCTCGAGGCGCAGTTGGGCGTGACGCTCTTTCTGCGCGAGCGGCGGCGGCTCATTCCGACCGACCATGCGCTGGCCTATGCCCGCGATGTGGTGAAGGCGCTGGACCTCATCTCGCGCGGTTCGATGCGGGTCAGGTCCGATACCGGGGGCGGTACGCTCTCGCTCGCGATCCTGCCGACCTTCGGCACGCGGTGGCTGGCGCCGCGCCTGCCGCGCTTTCTTGGCGATCATCCAGGGATCACGATCAACCTCGGAACGCGGCTGAAGCCCTTCGATTTCGAGGAGGAGGGATTCGATGCCGCGATCCATTTCGGGGCCGAAGACTGGGCCGGCACCGGCGCGGTGAAGCTCTTCGACGAGCGGCTCGTGGCCTGTTCCGCGCCGCGCTTTATTGCCGATCACCCGGTCGAGGCGCCATCGGACCTGATCGGTCTGCCGCTTTTGCAGCTCGAGACCCGGCCGAATGCCTGGGCCGCCTGGTTCGCCCATCACGGGCTCGAGCGGCGGATCGGGCAGGGCATGCTCTTCGACCAGTTCGCGCCGATGATCCAGGCGGTGATCCACGGGCTCGGCGTGGCACTTCTGCCGGAGTTCCTCGCCAAGACCGAACTGGCGGACGGGAGGCTCGTCGAGGTCTTTGGCGGGCCGGTCCGGGGCGAGGGCAGCTATTACCTCGTCTGGCCCTCGGTCGGCGCCTGGTATCCGCCCCTGCAGGCCTTCCGCGACTGGCTGGTGGCGGAGGCCGCCGACCCCGACGGCGAGGCGATGCTGCCCCGTTGACCTTTCCGCGCGCCGGGACCACCTTTGCCGCATGAACACGCGCGCCAACATCCATGACCGCCTTGCCGCCTCGCTGAAGGAGGCGCGGAAGTCGAAGGGGCTCAGCCTCGATGCCGTGGCCAAGCTCTCGGGGGTGTCGCGCTCGATGGTGAGCCAGATCGAGCGGGGAGAGAGCAGCCCGACGGTGGCGACGCTGTGGAACCTGACGCAGGCGTTGCAGGTCGATTTCGCGGGGCTTCTCGAGGGCCGGACCGCGCCCGGGATCGAGGTGATCCGGGCCGAAGCGGCGCCGGTGATCGCGGGCCGCGGGCAGGGGGTGCGGATCCGGATCCTCTCGCCTGCCGAGGCGGCCGGCGAGCACGAGGTTTACGATCTGCGATTCGATGCCGGGGGGCGGCTCGTCAGCGATCCGCACGGGCCGGGCTGCCGCGAGCATCTGACGGTTCTGGAAGGTGCGGTGACCGTGGTGTCTGGTGATGATGTGCAGGGATTGGGCGTCGGTGACACGGCGCGCTACTTCGCCGACCGGCCGCACCGGATCGAGGCCGATGCCGGGCCGGCGCGGGCGATCCTGATCGTGCAGAACAGCTGACCTCGCGGGGGGGGGCGCCTGTCCCCCGCACCCCCCGGGGATAGTTGGGGCAAGATGAAAGGAGTTCCGGGATAGCGGATTTTATTCCGTCATATTGACAAAGGCGTTTTGGCGGATATTGTTCCGCCATATGGGAGGAGATTCTGTCATGTCGGACAAGGCGACCTTTCTCGACCATCTGGGCGAGACCCTGCGCGGGATCGAGGCCGAGGGGCTTTACAAGCGCGAGCGGCTGATCACCTCGGCTCAAGGGGCCCATGTGAAGGTCGCGGGGCGCGACGTGCTCAATCTCTGCGCCAACAACTACCTCGGGCTGGCCGATCATCCGGCGCTGATCGCGGCGGCGAAGGCGGCGATGGAGGATCACGGTTACGGCATGGCCTCGGTCCGGTTCATCTGCGGCACGCAGGACCTGCACCGGGAGCTCGAGGCGCGGATCGCGCGGTTCCTCGGCAAGGACGATTCCATACTCTTCGCCGCCTGTTTCGACGCCAATGGCGGTTTGTTCGAGCCGCTGCTGGGGCCGGAGGATGCGATCATCTCGGATGCGCTGAACCATGCCTCGATCATCGACGGCATCAGGCTCTGCAAGGCGAAACGCTACCGTTACGCCAATTCCGACATGGCCGATCTCGAGGCGCAGCTCAAGGCGGCGCGGGCGGATGGCGCGCGCTTCGTGATGATCGCGACCGATGGCGTCTTCTCGATGGATGGCTATCTCGCGAAGCTGCCGGAGATCGTGGCCCTGGCGGAGAAATACGGCGCGCTCACCATGGTCGACGATTGCCACGCGACCGGGTTCATGGGACCGCAGGGGCGCGGCACGCCGGCCCATGCCGGGGTCGAGGTCGATATCCTGACCGGCACGCTCGGCAAGGCGCTGGGCGGCGCGCTCGGCGGCTATATCGCCGGGCCGCAGGCGGCCATCGACCTCTTGCGTCAGCGGGCGCGGCCCTATCTCTTCTCGAACGCGCTGCCGCCGGCCGTGGTCGCGGCGGGCATCGCCGCGCTCGATCTCGTCGAGGCGGCGGACGATCTCAGAGCGTCCTTGTTCGACAATGCCCGCTACTGGCGCGCGGGGCTGGAGGAGGCGGGCTTCACCCTCCTGCCGGGTGAGCACCCGATCGTGCCGGTGATGCTCGGCGACGCGGCCCTCTCTCAGAAGATGGCGGCGGCGCTCTACGAGCGCGGCGTCTATGTCGCGGGCTTCTTCTTCCCGGTCGTGCCGAAGGGGCAGGCGCGAATCCGGACCCAGATGAACGCGCGGCTGACGCGCGCTGACCTCGATTTCGCGCTCGACGCCTTCAGGGCGGCGGGCAAGGCGGTGGGAGCGATCTGATGCGCAATGACATGAAGGCACTGGCGAAGGCGAAGCCCGAGGTCGGGCTCTGGATGGAGCACCGCCCGGTGCCGGAGATCGGCGCGGACGACGTGCTGATCCGGATCCGCAAGACCGGGATCTGCGGCACCGATATCCATATCTGGAACTGGGACGAATGGGCGGCGAAGACGGTGCCCGTGGGTCTTGTCACGGGGCATGAATTCGCCGGCGAGATCGTCGAGATCGGCAAGAACGTCGAGGGGCTGACCATCGGCCAACGCTGTTCGGGCGAGGGCCATCTGATCGGCAAGCAGTCGCGGCAGAGTCGTGCCGGCAAGTTCCACCTCGACCCCGCGACGCGGGGGATCGGCGTGAACGAGCAAGGGGCATTTGCCGAGTACCTGAGGCTTCCCGCCTTCAACGTGGTGCCGCTGCCCGACGAGATCGACGACGAGATCGGGGCGATCCTCGATCCATTGGGCAACGCCGTCCATACTGCGCTGTCGTTCGATCTCGTCGGCGAGGACGTGCTGATCACCGGCGCGGGCCCGATCGGCATCATGGCCGCCGCCGTTGCCCGCCATGTCGGCGCGCGGCATGTGGTGATCACCGATATCAATCAGGACCGGCTCGACCTTGCCGCGCAGGTCACCGACGTGATCCCGGTGAACGTCGCGAAACAGGATCTGAAGGACGTCGAGGGCGCCCTGAAGATGAAGGAGGGCTTCGACGTCGGCATGGAGATGTCAGGCAGCCAGGCCGCGCTCGACCAGATGGTCGAGAACATGGTGATGGGTGGGCGGATCGCGATGCTCGGCATCCCGCCGGGCAAGAGCCCGGTGGACTGGTCCCGCATCGTCTTCAAGGCGATCACCATCAAGGGCGTCTATGGCCGCGAGATCTTCGAGACCTGGTACAAGATGATCGCGATGCTGGAGAACGGCCTCGATATCCGCCGCGTCATCACCCACCGCTTCAAGGTCGATGATTTCCGCGACGGGTTCGAGATCATGCGCTCGGGCAAAAGCGGCAAGGTCGTGCTCGACTGGACCTGAGCGCAGGCGCCCGGCCCCGCGGGGCCGGGCCGGTGCGATCAGACCGTGTGCAGGTAGAGGTCGTAATCGACTTCCGAGATCGTGCGGGCAACGCGGGCATACTCCGCGGCCTTCACCTCGACGAAGGTGCGGTGCATGTCCTCGCCGAGCGCCTGCTTAAGGAACTCCGAGTTCCGCGCCGCCTCGATCGCCGCGCGCCATTCGCGCGGGATCTCCGGCCCTTCCGGATCCTCGGCATAGGCATTGCCGGTGGTCTCCGGGCCGGGGTCGAGCTTCTTGTCGAAGCCGTGGAGAATGCCCGCGAGCACGGTCGCGGCGACGAGATAGGGATTGGCGTCGACGCCCGAGGGCCGATGCTCGATCCGCCGCGCCTTCACGTCGCCGGCGGGCACGCGAAGTGCCACAGAGCGGTTGTTCACCCCCCAGGCGGTCGAGATCGGCGCGTAGCTCTGGTTGGCGAAGCGGCGCCAGGAATTGAGATGCGGCGCGAAGACCAGCATCGATTCCGCCATCGTCGCCCGGAGCCCGCCGAGCGCGTGAAGGAGCATGGTCTCCCACTTGCCAGGCTTCTTCTCGGCAAAGACGTTCTCGCCCTTCTCGTTCATCAGGGAGACGTGGAAATGCATGCCCGAGCCGGCGTAGTCGGCGATGGGCTTGGCCATGAAACAGGCGACGACCCCGTGCGCGCGCGCCTGCGCTCGAACGATCCGCTTCAGCCGCATCAGGTCGTCGGCCGCCTGCATCACGTCCTCGCGGTAGTGCAGCGTCAGTTCGTACTGGCCCGGTGCATATTCCGAGATCATCGTCTCCGCCGTGATCCCGGCCTTGGCCGCGCCAGCGTAGATGTCAGAGAAGAGGGGCAGCATCCCGTGCAGGTGATCGACCGAATAGACCTCGGTCTTGTGGCTGTCGCGCCCGTCGAGCACGTCGGCGGCGGGGCGGACCCTGCCGTCGGGGCCGCGCTCCTTGGCGAGCAGGAAGAATTCCAGCTCGAAGGCCCCCGCGGGTTTCAGACCGCGCTTGGCGAATTCATCGACTTGGCGCTGGAGCGCGTGGCGGGGATCCGAGGTCATCGGCCGCCCGTCGAGCTCGTAGAGCGACATCAGCACCTCGGCGCGCGGCGGGGTGGTGTTGTGCAGTACCTTCAGCGTGCCGGGAATCGGCCAGGCGCGGAGGTCGCCGTCGCCCTTGTCCCAGATCAGGCCGGTCTCGTGCACGTCCTCGCCGCAGATGTCGAGGCCGAGGATCGAGATCGGCATGTGCCGGCCGGACTTGTAGAGCGAGGGCAGCTCGTGGCGGCGGATGATCTTGCCGCGGCCGATGCCGTTCGAATCGTGGAGCACGATGTCCACGGCCTCGATTTCGGGATGTTCGGCGAGGAAGTCCTCGGCCTCGGCGAGGGTCGCGCCCGAGGGGCAGGGATTGGTCATGGTGTCCTCAGGCAAAGAGTTCGGAAAGGATGGCGTCGAAGGCGGCGATGAGCCGGTCGATCTGGCGCTTTTTCGTCGCGGGGCTGACCAGCATCATGTTGTGGAAGGGCGCGATCAGGCAGCCGCGATTGAGAAGCGCGGTGTGCAAGGTCGCCTCGACCTCAGGCATATGGGCGGCGCCCGCCTCGGTCCCGTTTTTCAAGGGGCCGGGGGCGCAGATGAACTCGACCCGCGCGCCGACGCGGACGACATGCCAGGGGGCGCCATGCGCCTCGATAACCCGTTTCAGGCCGGAATAGAGCCTTTCCGCGCCCTTCTCCATGTGGTCGTAAGTGGCCTTGGTCATCACCTCGGCGAGGGTCGCGCGAAGGCAGGCGAACTGCATCGGGTTCGCAGACAGCGTCGTGCCCATGCCGGAATGACCCGAGGCGCGGCCGGCATTGTAGCGGATATAGGCCTTGGCCAGTTTCGGCCGCAGCCCCCAGACCGCGGTGGGCATGCCACCGGCCACGCATTTTCCGACGACGAAAATGTCGGGGTCGAGGCCGTGGACGCCGGTGTAACCGCCGAGGCCCGAGGAAATCGTGTGGGTCTCGTCGATGATCAGCAGCGCGCCGTACTTGGTGGCGAGCTTGCGCAAGCCGTCATGGAAGCCCGGTTCGGGCAGGACCATGCAGGAATTGGTCATCACCGGTTCGGTCAGGATCGCCGCGATCTCGCCGGTCTTGAGGGCCGCCTCGACGCTGTCGAGATCGTTGAACTCCGCGCAGGCGGCGACCTTGGTGAGGTCGGCGACCTGGCCGGTGAGGCCGGGCCGCGTGACGGTCTTGCCGTTCGCGAGTTCCACCATCGCGTCATCGACGGTGCCGTGATAGCAGCCGTGGAACACGAGGACCTTGGGCTTGCCGGTGACCGCCCGGGCCACGCGAATGGCGAAGCGGTTTGCATCCGTCGCGGTCGTCGCGATCTGCCAATGGAATTCGCCGAAACGCTCGGTCAGGAGCCGCCCCGCCTCCAAAGCGGCCTCGGTCGGCAGCATGTAGGTCAGCCCGTTTCGCGCCTGCTTGCGAATCGCCTTCGCGACCGGTTCCGGCGAATGGCCGAACATCGAGCCGGTGTCGCCAAGGCAGAAATCGTCGACCTCGTTGCCGTCAATATCGGTGAGCCGCGCACCCCGCGCGGTCTCCACCAGCATCGGGAAGGGCATCGGCCAGTCCTTCATCCAGTGCATAGGCACCGCGTCGAGATAGGCGTCGGCACCTCCCGCAAGCGCCGCTCGCGTCTTCGGCTGCGCCTTGGCGAAGCGTTCGGCCTCGCGTTTCGCGATGGTCTTGAGGCGGGTCCGGGCGATTCCGGCGATCAGATCGGGATGCTGGTTCATGGCGCCACTCCTTGCGTCGCGCCCTTATCCTCCAAATTTGATCAAATTGGAAGATGGCAAATTATGGTACCGATAGCCTGATGCTATGCCCATGACCAGTGTTTGATCAAACCGATGCGGAAAGGACTGCCCAGCCGGCGACCTCGGCCACCTGCTGCATCGCGCCCATGACATCGCCGGTCTGGCCGCCGATCTGCCGCAGGGCGAGGCCGGCAAGGAGCGTCGCGGCCAGCGCCATCGCGCCCCCCGCCACGACCGCGGTTCCGAAGCCCAGGGGCAGGAGGCAGAGAAAGCCGATCCCCGCCGCGATGAGCGCCGGCTTCGGATCGGCTCCGGCGGCAGAGTGACCAAGCCCGTCGCCGCGCGCTGCCGGCATCATGACCAGCGCGGCCGGCAGCACCGCCCGGCTCGCCGCCGCGATGCCGACGAGCGCGGCGGTGGCCGATCCGGCCTCGGCCAGGGTCGAGATGCCGATCGCGCGGAAGGCCAGGGCAAGGACCAGCGCCACGACCCCGTAGGAGCCGATCCGGCTGTCGCGCATGATCTCGAGCTTGCGCGCCCGGTCGCGGCCGCCGCCGAAGCCGTCGGCGAGGTCGGCAAGCCCGTCCTCATGCATCGCCCCGGTGGCCAGCGCCCCGGCGGCGAGCGCCAGAAGTGCCGCCATCAGGGGCGGCAGGCCAAGCCACAGCGCGGACCCGCAGACGAGCGCCATGATCGCGCCGACCGCGACACCGACGAGCGGCCAGGCCCAGGACGACGCCGCCATCGCGGGCGCCTCGCCCTCGATGCGCCCGGCCGGCAGGCGGCTCAGGAGCATGAAGGCCAGCCGGATCTCGCCCGCGCGCGAAGGCCTCATGCCTCCGACACCCCCGCCTCGCCGAAGGTGGCCATGCCGTTGTGGCAGGCCAGCGCCGCCCGCACGATTCCGAGCGCCAGCGCCGCGCCCGAGCCCTCGCCGAGCCGCATGTCGAATTCGAGGACCGGGCGCTTGTGGATCGCGGCCAGGAGTTTGCGGTGACCGGGCTCGGCCGAGACATGGCCGACGAGGCAATGGTCGAGAAGCCGCTTGTCGGCGGCATAGAGAACCGCCGCCGCGGCGGTGCAGATGAAGCCGTCGAGGATCACCGGGATCCGCGCCGCCCGCGCCGCCAGCACCGCGCCGCAGATCGCCGCCTGTTCGCGCCCGCCAAGGGCGGCAAGGATCGCCGGCGCGTTGCCGATCACGCCCTCGTGGCGCTTCAGCCCGCGCTCGATCGCGTCGATCTTGCGCGTGATTCCGGCCTTGTCAGAGCCTGTTCCGGGCCCCGTCCACTCCGCCACGTCGCCGCCGAAACAGGCCGCCGCCAGCGCCGCCGCGACGGTCGAGTTGCCGATCCCCATTTCGCCGAGGACAAGAATGTCCGCACCTTCGTCCACCGCCGAGGCGCCCTGCCAGAGCGCGTCGAGGCAGTCGGTCTCCGACATCGCCGGGCCTTCGGTGAAGTCCCCCGTCGGCCGGTCGAGGTCGAGCGCCACGACCGACAGCTCGGCGCCGTTCACCGCACAGAGCTGGTTGATCGCCGCGCCGCCGGTCTCGAAATTCGCCACCATCTGCGCGGTGACTTCCTGCGGATAGGGGTTCACTCCTTGCGCGCAGATGCCGTGGTTGCCGGCGAAGACGAGCGCCTGCGCCCGCCAGATCTCCGGCCGCGCCGTGCCGCGCCAGGTCGCCATGAACTCGGCCAGCGCCTCGAGCCGGCCAAGCGATCCCGGCGGCTTCGTGAGAGAGTTCTGCCGCGCGCGGGCCGCTTCGGCGGCGGCGGCGTCGGCATCGGGCAGCCGGTCGGCAAGCAGCGGGATCTGGTCGAGGGAGGAGATGCGCGGAAGGCTCATGTCATTTCACTTTCAGGGGCAGGCCGCAGACGGCGAGATGGACTTCGTCCACCGCCGCCGCGACCCGTTGGTTAAGCAGCCCGGCCGCGTCGCGGAACTCGCGGGCGAGCGCGTTGTCGGGGACGATGCCGCCGCCGACTTCGTTGGTGACGAAGATCACCGGGTCGCGCTGGGCGGGCAGGGCGGCGATCATCGCGCGCGCCTCCTCCTGCCAGTCGCGGCCCGAGAACATCAGGTTCGAGAGCCAGAGCGTCAGGCAGTCGACGAGCCGGGGCCCCTGGCCGTCGGTTGCCTGAAGTGCTTCCGTCAGGTCGAGCGGTTCGGCATGGGTGGTCCACTCCGCGCCGCGTCGCGCCTGATGGGTGGCGATGCGCTTTTCCATCTCGGCGTCATGCGCCTCGGCGGTGGCGATATAGACCGCGCGCGGGCCAAGGCCGAGCGTCATCGTCTCGGCAATGCCGCTTTTGCCGGATCTCGCGCCGCCGGTGATGAGTATCGTCTTGCCCATGGCTCGCTGACAAAGCAGAAACGGGCCGCGTGTGAAAGGGAGAATGCGACGGTGAAGGGCGGGGCTGCGACAGAGCTGATTCTGATCCGCCATGCGCCGGCCTTGAGCCAGGGCAAGCTCTGCGGCCGCACCGACGTGCCGGCCGATTGCGGCGATGTGGAACGGATCGAGGCAACGCGCGCCGCGCTGGGTACGCCCGACCGCATCGTGGTCAGCCCGGCGCTGCGGTGCCGCCAGACCGCCGCGGCGCTCTGGCCCGATCTCGCGGAGCCGGAACTGGATGCCGCCCTCTGGGAACAGGATTTCGGCGACTGGGAAGGCCGGCCCTATGCCGAACTGCCCGATCTCGGGCCACTGCCGCCTGCGGAACTCGCCGATCACCGCCCGCCGCGCGGCGAAAGCTTCGCCGATCTCTGCGCGCGCGTGGCACCGGCGCTTCGCCGCGCGGCCAGCGGCGGGCGGGTCGCCGTGGTGGCCCATGCCGGCACCGCGCGGGCGGCGCTGGCGCTGGCGCTCGGCAATCCGGCGCAAGGGCTCGCCTTCGAGATCGCGCCCCTGTCGGTCACCCGGCTGCGGCTTCTGGAGGGCGGCGGCTGGTCGGTGATCGGCGTGAACTGGGTGCCAGGATGAGCGCGGCCGCCGTTCGGGTCGCCGGGCATTTCGGAGAATTCCTGCAAGGCCGGATCGGGCCCGGCGGACCGGTCGCGCTGGTTACGCTGCCCTGTCCGGTGCTCGCGGTGACCGCGCGCCATGTGCCGGGGCCGGGCCTCGCGGTGCATGGGGCGGGGCAGATGCTGCTCGGCCCGGCGCGGGCGCGGCGGCTCCTGACCGCGCTGCGCTGTCGGCTCAACGGCCGGGTGATGCTGCGCGCGACGATGCCGGCCGGCGGTGGCGCCGGAGCTTCGACCGCGGCACTGGTGGCGCTCGCCCGCCTTGCGGGGGCCAGATCGGGACCGCACGATCTCGCGCGCGCCTGTGTCGCGACCGAGGGTGCGAGCGATCCCCTCATGTTCGACGTGCCCGAGCGGCTTCTCTGGGCCTCGCGCCGGGCGGTGGTGCTCGACCGGTTGCCGCCGCTGCCCGCGCTCGACGTGGTCGGCGGCTTCTACGGTCCGCACCGGCGGACCGAGGCGCGCGACATGGACTTTCCCGACATCGCCGACCTGATCGCGCCGTGGCGCGCGGCGGCGGAAGCCGGCGACGGCGCGGCGGTGGCGGCGCTCGCCGCGGAATCGGCGCGGCGCACGCTCGCGATGCGCGGGCCGGAGGGCGATCCGACCGAGGCGCTGGCCCGCGCGACCGGCGCCGCGGGCTTTGCGATTGCCCATACCGGATCGGCGCGGGCGCTGCTATTCCGGCGCGGCGACATGCCCGAGGATATCGCCGCGACGCTCAGGCGCGCGGGCCTACGCGGTAACGTCCGGTTCGAGGTGGGAGGCAAGGGATGAGCGGCGCGGCAATCGTGCTTGTGGCGCTGGTGCTCGATTTGGCGCTGGGCTGGCCGAAATGGCTCTATGCGGCGATCGGGCATCCGGTGACCTGGATCGGCACGCTGATTGCGCGGCTCGACGCATGGCTGAACCTCGAAGCGTCAGACGAGCACGGGCGCCGCATAGCCGGGATCGTTGCGGCGCTCGTGGTTATCATGGTCGCAGCGAATCTCGCCTGGATCCTGACCTGGTTCCTGCCCTCCGGCTGGTTCGGGGTCCTCCTCGGCGGTATCCTCGCCTGGCCCTTCGTCGCGCTCCGCTCGATGCACGAGCACGTCGCTGCGGTGGCCGCACCGCTGGAGGCCGGCAATCTCGACGGCGCGCGCCATGCCGTGTCGATGATCGTCGGGCGTGACCCTTCGCGGCTCGACGAGGCCGGCGTCGCGCGCGCCGCGATCGAGAGCCTGGCCGAGAACACCTCCGACGGCATCGTCGCGCCGGTCTTCTGGGGCGTGATCTTCGGCCTGCCCGGCCTCGCGGCCTACAAGGCGATCAACACGCTCGATTCGATGATCGGCCATCGGACCCCGCGCCACGAGGCCTTCGGCTGGGCCTCGGCGCGGATCGACGACGTGGTGAACCTGATCCCGGCGCGGCTCACCGGGCTTCTATTCGCCGCGGTCTCGACGCGGCCGAAAGAGGCGCTCGCGACGATGCGGCGCGATGCGGGCCATCACCGCTCGCCCAATGCCGGCTGGCCGGAAGCGGCGATGGCCGGCGCGCTCGGCATCCGCCTCTCCGGCCCGCGGGTCTATGCCGACCGGGTCGCGGACGAACCCTGGGTCAATGCGGGCGGAGCCGATCCAGGTGCCACGGACATCGGCCGGGCGCTCGGCCTCTACCGCTTCGCGATGCTTGCCCTCGCAGCCGTCGTCGCGCTATGCGCGCTGATCTGAGGCGGAGGGCGCATGCGCGATCACGGCGGCAATATCGACTGGGCAATCGCGCATTACGGCGGTGACGCGGCGGACTGGATCGATCTCTCGACCGGCATCAACCGGGTGCCCTATCCCTTGCCCGCGATCTCGCCTGAGGCCTGGACGACGCTGCCGACCCGTGCGGCGACGGCGTCGCTCGTCGAGGCCGCCCGCGCCGCCTATCGCTGTCCCGCCGCGATCCTGCCGGTCGCCGGCGCGCAGGCGGCGATCCAGATGATCCCGCGAACCGCGGCGCCCGGCCGGGCGCGCATCCTCGCGCCGACCTACAACGAGCACGCCGCCGCCCTGCGCGCCGCGGGCTGGCAGGTCGCCGAGGTCGGCGATCTCGCCGCGCTTGAGGGCGCCGACCTTGCGATCGTTGTGAACCCAAACAACCCCGATGGTCGCCGCCATAGCGCCGAAGAGTTGCTGCGGCTGGCCGGCGGCGTCACACGCCTCGTCGTGGACGAGAGCTTCGCCGATCCCGACCCCGGCCTGTCGCTCGCAGCGGCGGCCGGTCGGCCCGGACTGTTCATCTTGCGGTCTTTCGGAAAGTTCTACGGCCTCGCGGGGCTCAGGCTCGGCTTCGTGCTCGGCGCGGAGGAGGAAATCGCCGCCCTCGCCGAGACGGCCGGCCCCTGGCCGGTCTCCGGCGCCGCGATCGAGGTCGGCCGCGCCGCGCTTATGGACCGCGACTGGGCGGTCGCGACCAGCGCGCGGCTCGCGGCCGAGACGGAGCGGCTCGACGCGATGGCCGAGGCTGCGGGTTGGCGCAGCATCGGCGGCAGCGCGCTGTTCCGGCTTTACGACTGCGGCGACGCGGCGGCGGCGCAGGAGCGCCTGGCGCGGGCGCGGATCTGGTCGCGGATCTTTCCCTATGCGTCGGGCTGGATCCGGCTCGGCCTGCCGGGGAATGCGGCGGAATGGGCGCGGCTCGCCGCCGCGCCGGCCTGAGAGCGGGGGGCGGAATGGAATTCGATCGCGAGGAACGGCGGGCACTGGAGCGGATCCTGCGCTGGCGACGCGACGTGCGGCATTTCCGGACAGATCCGGTTTCCGAAGCGGTGCTGGAGCGGCTCAGGGAGGCGATGGGCTGGGCGCCCTCGGTCGGCAACGCCCGGCCGTGGCGGGTGTTGCGGGTGCGCGACGCCGGCTTGCGCGCCGGCGTGCGGGCCGAGTTCGAACGCTGCAACGCCGAAGCCGCGGCGGCCTATGACAGCGCGGCCCGCGCGGAATACGTCAAGCTCAAGCTCGCGGGTCTCGACGCCGCGCCGGAGCATCTCGCGGTCTTCACCGTGACCGATCCGGCCGCGGGGCGCGGTCTTGGCCGCCGCACGATGCCCGAGACGCTGCACCAGTCGACCGCGATGGCGATCCTGACGCTGTGGCTCGCGGCGCGGGCGGAGAATCTCGGCCTCGGTATGGTGTCGATCGTCGATCCAGCGGTGATCGAACGGCTCTTCGACGTGCCGGATGATTGGCATTTCAGTGCCTATCTCTGCTTGGGCTGGCCGGAATTCGACGATGACACGCCGCTCCTGCACCGGGTCGGCTGGCAGGAAAACCAGCCGACGGAGTGGGAGGAGAGGTAGGCGGGGGCGCTGCCCCCGTCGCCGCTTCCGCGGCGACTCCCCCGGGATACTTTCGAAAAGAAGAAGGGCTCAGCGCGCGAGGGAGAGCAGGCCCTCCACGTCGAGATGCGCCTCCATGTGGTCGGCCAGCGCGTCGAGCGTGGTCTCGATACTGGTGCCGTAGGTGGCGGTCGAGGGGGCGCCGAGCCGGGCGAGGAAGGCGGCGCGGAAGGCGTCCGTTGTGAACATGCCGTGCAGGTAGCTGCCGGTGACACGGCCATCGGCGGAACAGGCGCCTTCGGGCGCGCCCTCGACATGAGCGAAGGGACGAGTGCGATCGGGACCATCGGTCCGGCCGATATGGATCTCGTAGCCCTCCATCAAGGTGCCGGTGGCCGCATGGACGGCGGCGGTACGGGTGAGCCGCTTGTCGGGGGTCATCACCGTTGTGACGTCGAGAAGGCCGAGGCCGGGGGTCTCGCCCGGTTCGCCCTCGATCCCGTCGGGATCGGCGATGCATTGTCCAAGCATCTGGTAGCCGCCGCAGATGCCGAGCACATGACCGCCGCGCCGGACATGGGCGGCAAGGTCGATGTCCCAGCCCTGCTGGCGCAGAAAGGCCAGATCGCCGCGGGTCGACTTGGAGCCGGGGAGTATGACGAGGCTCGCGTCGCCGGGGATGGCGTCACCGGAGCGCACCATCGTGAGGCTGACGGCGGGTTCCAGCTTCAGCGGGTCGAGATCGTCGAAATTGGCGATGCGCGACAGCGCGAGGCAGGCGATCTTCAGCGGCCCGCCCGCCGTGGCGCCGCCGAGGTCGAGCGCATCCTCGGCGGGCAGCTTCGCGGCGCCCAGAAAATAGGGCATCACGCCGAAGCCGCGCCAGCCGGTGCGCGCCTCGATCAGCCGGTAGCCGTCGTCGAAGAGCGCGGGGTCGCCACGGAACTTGTTGATGAGGAACCCCGCGACCATGGCGGCGTCCTCGGGGTCGAGCACCGCCTGGGTGCCGACGATCTGGGCGATCACGCCGCCGCGGTCGATGTCGCCGGCAAGCACCACCGGCACGTCGGCCGCACGCGCGAACCCCATGTTCGCGATGTCGCCTCTGCGCAGATTGATCTCTGCCGGGCTGCCCGCACCCTCGACGATGACGAGGTCATGGGCGGCTTTCAGACGCGTGAAGCTCTCGAGAACCGAAGCCAGAAGTTGCGGTTTCAGGGCGGAATAGTCTCTTGCCCGTACCGTCGTCAGTCTCTTTCCCTGCACAATGACCTGCGCCCCGGTATCGGTTTCGGGCTTGAGAAGGACCGGATTCATGTCGGTATGCGGCGCGAGCCCCGAGGCCAGCGCCTGAAGTGCCTGCGCCCGCCCGATCTCGCCTCCGTCCACGGTGACGGCGGCGTTGTTCGACATGTTCTGCGGCTTGAACGGCGCCACCGACAGCCCCCGCCGTTTGGCTGCGCGGCAGAGCCCGGCCACGAGGAGCGACTTGCCGACATTGGAGCCGCAGCCCTGGATCATCAGCGCCTTCACAGTGTACCCGCCTTCTTCATTGTCCAAATACGCCGGGGGTCCGGGGGCAGCGCCCCCGGCCACCGCCCCCGGCAAGGTCCCGGCGCAGATCCGAAGGCGCGCACCTGCATGGCTTGCGAAGACGCGGCGGCATCACTCAGCCCCGAAATGGCAGGAACGCCTCGACAGCCGCCGTGGCGATGACGATCACGTTGCCGCTGTCGGGGTTGATGACATCGAGCCCGCCTTCGACCGTTGTGACTGAAATCCGGCCGCGAGGCAGGCCAGCGGCGAGCGCGGCGCAATCCACAGCCTCCGGCTTCTGCACTCCCACCGTCACCACGACCCGCATCTCGGCGTGGTCGAGATCGAGCGCGTCGAACATCGGGATCGACGAATGGCGGATCGCGTCCTCGATCGCGCGCCGGGCGGCCTTCTGGTAGTCCCGCCCGTACTGGTCGTTGCCCATACCCATTTCGATGATGAAGCGCTGATCGCTCATGGGCCAACCTCCAGCGAGACCGAAACCGCCGCATTGGCGATCACCGTCGGGTTGCCGCCATCGGCGCGCGGCACGTCAAGGCCGCCCTTAACAAGCGTCACTTTCGGCTGGCCGTAGGGGAAGACCGCAAGGACAGCGGCGGAATCGACCCTGTCGGGCGCCTGCACGCCGATCTCCACATCGATCAGCATGTCGCCCTTCGGTCGCCCGAACAACTCCGCGAGGTTTATCGAATTGTGCCAGAGCGCATCCTTCACCGCGCGGATCGCTGCCTCGGTATAGTCCTGCCGGCGCAGGCTGGTGCCCATGCCGAACTCGGTCAGGAGACGCCGCACCGCCATCAGAACTCGACCCCCTTCTGACCCTTGATCCCCGACCGGAACGGATGCTTGATCAGCGTCATCTCGGTCACCAGATCGGCGATCTCGATCAGCTCCTCCTTGGCGTTGCGGCCTGTCAGCACGACATGGGTCATCGCCGGCTTCTCGTCCTTCAGGAAGGCCACGACCTCGGCAATGTCGAGATAGTCGTAGCGAAGCGCGATGTTGATCTCGTCGAGGAGCACCATCCTGATGCGCTCGTCGCGGATCAGCTCCTTGGCCTTCTCCCAGCCCTTCCGTGCCGCCGCGATGTCGCGCTCCTTGTCCTGCGTTTCCCAGGTGAAGCCCTCGCCCATCGCGTGAAACTGGCAGAGATCGCCGAAATGCGCCTCGATCAGTGTGCGCTCGCCGGTTGACCAGGCGCCCTTGATGAACTGCACGACGGCCGAGGGCATCCCATGCGCGATGCAGCGCAGGATCATGCCGAAGCCGGAGGAGGACTTGCCCTTGCCCGCGCCGGTATGAACGATGATCAGGCCCTTCTCGCCTTCCTTCGTCGCCATGATCTTGTCGCGGGCGGCCTTCTTCTTGGCCATCTTCTGGGCGTGGCGCTCGGCGTCACTCGGGGGCGTGGGCGTGGTCATGGCGGTCCCTCTTGTCGTCGGGTCGGTGTTCAATAGGCGATTGCGGGGCGGATGGCGAGGGGCGGCTCATGCGCGCGGCCCGCTGAAGACCGGGCGTTGCGGCGCGCCACGCAAGGTCGGGGCGAGGGCAATCAGAAAGAGCGTCCAGCCGGCGATCCAGAGGAGCGCCGCGAGCTGGCTCAGTTCAGGAACCGCGCTCTGGGCGATCCGCAACCAGGCCGAGAGCCAGACGAGGGCGAAGCCTGCGATGTTCGGCCAGCCGGCGACGAGCCGGTCGGGCGCGCGCCGCGCCACCGAACGGGCGGCCACCGCGTAGATCAGGCAGGACACCGCGCCCGCCGTAAGCGCGTGCAGCGCATCCGGTTCGGCAAGGAGCGACACACCCAGCCGCGCGAGGCCGGTGAGGCAAAGCCCGACCGGCAGCCAGAGAAAGCCGAGATGCAGCATCAGGAGCAGCGCATCATGCCGCACCGCCGCCCGCTGCCAGAGCGCGAGCCGGAGCGCCTCGGCCCCGGCCCCGGCGAGGAGGGCCACGCCAGCAAGCGTTTCGGCCCCGGCAAGCGTGGCGAGAAGTGCCGCGAGGATCGCGGCGGCGCCGATGTGGGCCACTCGCTCGGCTGCGGGCACCGGCGGGGCATGTTCCGCTGCGACGCGGTTCTCGGTGAAGGCGCGGACCATGCGGCCGCCGATGACCGAGAGGATCAGCGCGAAGACGAGGATCGCGGCGCGGGGATCGGCCCCGGCACCGAGCACGGCGAGATCGGCAAGGCCGAGGAGTGCCGCAAAACCCGCCTGCAGACCGCCCTTGACTGAGCGCCCGGCGACGGCCTCGCGCCCGAGCAGCAGCGCGAGCCAGGCGAAGAACCCCGCGCTCGTGGCCGCGACGAGCGGCAGTGGCAGCGCAGGCAGCCCGGCGAGCGCGAGCCGGGCGGCGATCCAGATGAGCGTCAGGACCAGGATCCGCGCGCCGGAGGCGGGCGGGCGGTGGCTCCAGCTCGGCGCGGCGGTGAGCGTGTAGCCCGCGAAGGCGGCGCCTGCGAAGCCGAAGAGCATCTCGTGCGCATGCCAGAGCGTGGCCGAGCCGAGCGCATCCGCAGCCGGCCCGCCCGATTCGCCGAAGACCCGCCAGCCGATCACCACGACCGCCCAGAGCCCGGCGGCAAGGAACATCGGCCGGTGCGCGGTGGCGAGAATGCCGCCCGCGGCACCCGCCGGGTCGTTCCTGTGCGTCGGGGCTTCGTAACCGTTCATGCCGGGCCGTGCTTGCTTGACAAGATGCGCGTCAATGCCTCAGGAGAGGCGCGCTGGTTCCTGCCTAAGGCAGGCGAAGAGGGAATGCGACAGGCTTTGCGACCACAAGTGGTCCGGCGCCGAAGCGCAGCCGCCCCCGCGACCGTGACCGGAGAGGCCCCCCGAGGCCCACTGGCGAGATGCCGGGAAGGGGGAGGGGCCGTCGGGGCGAAAGCCCCGGCATCCGCAAGCCGGGAGACCTGCCAGCGAGGACGTTGTGACGGCGGACGGGGGGTTCCGCGACCGGCTCGGGGCAGGATCGCCCCCCGCAGGCCGCCCCTTTCCGTAAGGGAGAAGGATGAGCCGCGCGTGACCGTGACGCTTCATGTCTGCACAACCTGCCGGATGGGCCAGCCCATCCCGGAGGACGAGGTGCGCCCGGGCACCCGTCTCCTTGAGGCGCTTCAGGCCGCCGGTGCGCCCGAGGGCGTCCAAATCGTGCCGGTCGAGTGCCTGTCCGCCTGCGACCACGGCTGCAACATCGCTTTGAGCGGCCCCGGCCGCTGGTCCTACGTCTATCGCGGGCTCAACCCGGATGAGCATGTCGAAGACATCCTCGCCGGTGCGGCCGCCTATGCCGCGACCGGGGACGGGATCGTCCCCTGGCGCGAGCGCCCCCAGATCTTCCGCAAGCAATCGCTTGCCCGCATCCCCCCGATGGAGAGCTGAATGTCTGACCTGAACAAGATCCCCGTCACCGTCATCACCGGCTTCCTCGGTGCGGGCAAGACGACGCTGATCCGGCATCTCATGCAGAACCCGCAAGGCAAGCGCCTCGCGGTTCTGGTCAACGAGTTCGGCACCGTCGGCGTCGACGGCGACATCCTCAAGTCCTGCGCCGACGACAACTGCCCGGCCGAGAACATCGTCGAGCTGGCCAATGGCTGCATCTGCTGCACCGTCGCCGACGACTTCATCCCGACGATCGAGGCGCTGATGGCGCTGCCGCAGCGCCCCGACCATATCCTGATCGAGACCTCGGGCCTTGCCCTGCCGAAGCCGCTCCTGAAGGCCTTCGACTGGCCCGCGATCCGTTCGCGCATCACCGTCGACGGTGTCATCGCGCTCGCCGATGCCGAGGCGGTCGCCGCCGGCCGCTTCGCCCCCGATGTCGACGCGGTCCAGGCCCAGCGCGAGGCCGATGACTCGATCGACCACGAGACGCCGCTGTCGGAGGTATTCGAGGACCAGATCTCCTGCGCCGACATCGTGCTCCTGTCGAAGGCCGATCTCGCCGGTGAGGCTGGTCTTGCCAGCGCCCGCGCGGTGATCGAGGCCGAAGCGCCGCGCAAGCTGCCGATCCTCGCAATGGAGGAAGGCCGCATCGACCCCGCCGTCATCCTCGGGCTGAATGCCGCCGCCGAGGACGACCTCGACGCCCGGCCTTCGCATCATGACGGCCATGACGACCACGAGCACGACGATTTCGACACGGTTGTGATCGACCTGCCGGAAGTCGCCGACCCCGAGGCGCTGAGGGCGGCGATCACCCGGCTGGCCGAGGAGCAGAACATCCTCCGCGTGAAGGGCTATGTCGCGGTCGCGGGCAAGCCGATGCGAATGCTGGTGCAGGCCGTCGGCACGCGGATCCGGGCGCAATACGACAAGCCCTGGGGCGATGCGCCCCGCGCCTCGAAGCTCGTGGTGATCGGCGAGCACCATGACGTCGACCTCGACGCGATTCGCAGCGTCCTCGTCCCGGTCGCCGTGGAGGCCTGATCCCCCATGCATGTCGTCTTCCGCGAAAGCCACGGGTTGGAAGAGACCGACACGCCCCGCGATCTCGGCCAGGACCCGGCCGAGCTCGTGGTGCTGTCCTTCTCCGATAGCGACCTCGGCGCTTTCGCGGCGGGCTGGCATCGCGCTGACGGCGGGCTGCCGACGCTGCGGCTGGCGAACCTCGTGGCCCTGCGCCATCCGCTGTCCGTCGACACCTATGCCGAGCAGACGCTTGGCGAGGCGAAAGGCATCCTCATCCGCCTGATCGGCGGCGAGAGCTACTGGCCCTATGGTCTCGCGCAGGTGCAGGATCTCGCCCGGCGCAGGGGCATCGCGCTGGCGATCCTGCCCGCCGACGGGCGCGAAGATGCGCGGCTCGACGAGCTCTCGACCCTGCCGAAATCGACCCTGCGCCGGCTGCAATCGCTTTGCGACGCGGGCGGTGCGGTAGCCGCGCAGGCCGCGCTGCAACAGATGGCGCTGGCCGCCGGCCTCTATGCCGGGCCGGTGATCGGTGACAAGACCGTGCCGACCTTCGGCTGGTACCGTCCGGCCAAGGGCGTGGTGACGGCGCCCGACGCCTCCGACCGCCCGTTCGCCGTCGTCACCTTCTACCGCTCCTACCTCACCTCGGCCGATACCGACCCGGTCGACGCGCTGATCGCGGCGCTGGAAGAGCGTGGCTTCGCCGCCATCGGCGCCTATGCCGCCTCGCTGAAGGATCCGGCCGCCGCCGCCTGGCTCCGCGCCGAGCTGACCCGGCTGAAGCCCGCCGCCATCGTCAATGCCACCGCCTTCTCGGCGAAAGGTGCCGACGGTTCCGCCTCGCCCCTCGACGCCACCGGCTGCCCGGTCTTCCAGGTGGCGCTTTCGACCGCGCGAAAGAAGGACTGGGCCGAGGCCGAACGCGGTCTCTCGCCCGCCGATCTCGCCATGCATGTGGTGCTGCCCGAGGTCGACGGCCGCATCTTCGCGGGTGTCGCGAGCTTCAAGAGCCCCGGCCGCCGCGACCCCGACCTGCAGTATTCCCGCTTCGCCCACCGCGCCGACCCGGACCGGATCGCCGCTGTCGCCGACCGCATCGCGGGCTGGCACCGCCTCGCGAAGACCCCGGCGGCGGAGCGCAACACCGCCCTCATCCTTTCCACCTATCCCGGCAAGGCGCACCAGCTCGCCCATGCCGTCGGCCTCGACGCGCTGGCCTCGGCCGACGGCATCCTTGCGGCGCTCGCCACCGAGGGCCACGCTGTCGAGAGCGGCGCGGGGCTCGGATCGGCGCTGATCACCGAGACGCTGGAATGGCCGGTTTCGGCCTATCTAGACACTGTTTCAAGCCTTCCAGTCTCCTTGCACGACGCGCTCTTCGCCGCCTGGGGCGCACCCGAGACCGATCCCTCCGTCACGGATGGCCAGTTCCGCTTCCACGCCCTTCGCCGAGGCAAGGCCATCGTTGCCCTGCAACCTGAACGCGGCGAGGTGGCGACGCGCGCGGACGATTACCACGACCTCTCCCGCACCCCGCGCCACGCCTATGTCGCCTTCTACCTCTGGCTCCGGGCGCAGGGGCTTCACGCGCTGATCCATATCGGCGCGCATGGCACGCTCGAATGGCTGCCGGGCAAGTCGGTCGCCCTTTCCGCCGACTGCTGGCCCGAGGCGCTGACCGGTCCCCTGCCGGTCATCTATCCCTTCATCGTCAACGACCCCGGCGAGGCCGCCCAGGCCAAGCGCCGGATCGGCGCCGTGACCATCGGCCACCTGCCGCCGCCTCTGGTGGAAAGCGCGGTGCCCGAGGACCTGACCCGGCTCGAACGCCTCCTTGATGAATACTCGACCGCCGACGGGCTCGACCCCGCCCGCCGCGACCGGCTGATCCAGTCGATCCGCGACGAGGCCAAGGGGCGCGGGGTGGAGGACGATCTCGGCATCCCCGAGGACGCCTCGCCCGCCGAGGCGATCACGCGCATCGACCGCTTCGTCTGCGACATCAAGGAAAGCCAGTACGGCGACGGCTTGCACATCTTCGGCGCCGGCCAGTGCGGGCCTGAGGAACGCGCAGGGCTCCTCGCCGCGCTGAACGGCCAAAGGGTCGAGGCCGGCCCCTCCGGCTCGCCCTTCCGTGGCCGGTCGGACGTTCTGCCGACGGGCCGCAACCTCTTCACCACCGACCCCCGCGCCGTGCCCTCGCGCGCCGCTCATGCGCAGGGCGTGAAGCTCGCCGAGGAACTCCTCCGCCGCCACCTTCAGGACCACGGCGACTGGCCGAAATCTCTGGTCGTCGACCTCTGGGGCTCGGCGACGATGCGCACGGCGGGCGAGGAATTCGCGATGGCGCTGCATCTCGCGGGCCTCACCCCGAAATGGGACGAGGGATCGGAGCGGGTCGCGGGCTTCGAGGTGATCCCGCTCGCGCTTTTGCGTCGCCCCCGGATCGACGTGACCTTGCGCGTTTCCGGCCTGTTCAGAGACGTTTTTCCGGGCCTCGCCCAGCTTTTCGAAACCGCCGCCAAGACCCTTGCCGAGCGCGAGGAAGCGCCCGAGGACAACCCCTATCTGCGCGCCAGCCCCCGTGTCTTCGGGCCGAAGCCGGGCCTCTACGGCCTCGCGATGGGCGAGGCGATCGAGGACTACGGCCCCGAGGGCCAGCATGCCGCCGGCGAGGCCTGGCTGTCGGGCTCCGAATGGGCCATCGACGCCTCGGGCGCGGCCCATCCCGCCCGCGCAGCGCTTGAAGAGCAGGTGAAGGGCGCCGACGGTTTCGTCCATATCCAGGACCTCGCCGAGACCGACCTGCTGCTCGCCTCCGACTACGCCGCGCATGAGGGCGGGTTTGCCGCCGCCGTCGCACGGCTCGGCGGCGTGGCACCCGCGCTCTACCATCTCGACGCGACCCGCCCCGACGCGCCACGCGCAAGAACGCTCTCCGAGGAGATCGGCCGCGTCGTCCGCGCCCGTGCCTCGAACCCCAACTGGGCCGATGGCATGATGCGCCACGGCTTCCGGGGTGCCGCCGAGATCGCCGCGACGCTCGACCACATGGCGGCCTTCGCCCATCTCGCCCGCGCGGTTCCGGCGCATCTCTTCGATCTCTACCATGAGGCGACGCTCGGCCGGGACGACGTCGTGGCCTTCCTCGAACGCGAGAACCCCGCCGCCCTGCAGGCGATGCGCGACCGCTTCGCCGCGCTCCGCGATGCCGGGCTCTGGATCACCCGGCGCAACTCCATCGCGATGGAGACGGGGCAATGAACGAGCCGATCGTCAAGGGCTGGTGCCCCGGCGCGCTTCGTCCGATGATGTCGGGCGACGGCCTCGTCGTCCGCGTCCGTCCGCGCGGCGGACGGCTGACGCCTACGCAGGCGAAGGGCATCGCCGAACTGGCGGCGCGCCACGGCAACGGGCTCATCGACCTTTCCGCCCGCGCCAATGTCCAGCTTCGCGGCGTCACCGAGGCGGCGCATGGGCCGCTGATTGAGGGTCTTTCCGCCCTTGGCCTCATCGACGAGACGACCGAGGCCGAGAGCCGCCGCAACATCACCGTGACACCCTACTGGCAGGACGGCGACGGGGTGCAGGAGGTGGTGCGGTCGCTCACCGAGGCGCTGGGCCATCCGGGCGCGCCGCAGACGCCGGGCAAGTTCGGCTATGCCGTCGATTGCGGCGCCGAGCCGGTCCTCTCCGAGACCTCCGCCGATATCCGGATCGAGCGCGGCCCCGGCGGCGTCCTTCTGGTCCGCCCCGATGGCATGGGCTCCGGCGCCGAGGCGACGGAAGAGAGCGCGGCGCGGCTGGCGCTCAGGCTCGCCGAATGGTTTCTCGAGAGCGGCGGCGCGCCCGAGGGCCGCGGCCGGATGGCGGCGCATCTCGCGCGCGGCGCGCGCCTGCCCGAGCTGTTCACCGAGATCCCGGCGCTGCCGCGCGCGAGCGCCCCTGCCCCCGCGCCGGGGCCTCTGCCGCTGGGGTTCCTCGTCGGGTTCGAATTCGGCCAGATGGCGGCCGAAACCTTGTCTATTCTTGCCGAAAACGGCGCTTTGCGGATCACGCCCTGGCGCATGATCCTGATCGAGGGCGCCACGCAGGCGCCCGCCATTCCCGGCCTCATCACCGATCCCGCCGACCCGATGCTGCGGGTGACCGCCTGCACCGGCGCCCCCGGCTGCCCGCAGGCGCTGATCGAGACGCGGCCACTGGCGCGCGCGCTCTGCGCGTCCCTTGCCCCCGCAGACCGGCTCCATGTCTCCGGCTGCGCCAAGGGCTGCGCCCATCCCGCACCCTCGGCCCTGACGCTCGTCGGCCGCGCCGGTGGCGCCATCGACCTGATCCGGAACGGCACCGCCGCCGACACGCCTTCGCGGACCGGGCTCTCGCCCGCGACGCTCACCGCCACCCCCGCCCTTCTCACCGAGACCGAAGATGCCCCATAGCTACCAGACCGACGGCGCCGCGATTTACCTCGAGAGCTTCGCCACCATCCGCGCCGAGGCCGACCTCGCGCGCTTCACCCCCGAGGAGGAGGTCGTCGTCGTCCGCATGATCCATGCCGCCGGGATGGTGGGGCTTGAGGAACACGTCCGCTTCTCCCCCGGCATGGCGATCGCCGCCCGAGCAGCGCTCGAAGCCGGCGCGCCGATCCTCTGCGACGCGCGCATGGTCAGCGAGGGGATCACGAGGCCCCGCCTGCCCGCCAACAACGAGGTCATCTGCACGCTGCAAGACCCGCGCGTGCCCGAATTGGCGAAGAAGATGGGCAACACCCGCTCCGCCGCCGCGCTGGAGCTGTGGCGGCCGCATCTGGAAGGGGCCGTCGTCGCCATCGGCAACGCGCCGACCGCGCTCTTTCATCTCCTGAACATGCTCGAGGACCCGGCCTGCCCGCGCCCCGCGGCGATCATCGGCTGCCCGGTGGGCTTCGTGGGTGCGGCCGAATCGAAGGACGCGCTGATGGAGGACCTGCCGGTGCCCTCGGTCATCGTGAAGGGCCGCCTCGGCGGTTCCGCGATTACCGTCGCCGCTGTCAACGCGCTCGCGAGCCGGAAGGAATGAACATGGGCAAGGTTGTCTGCGTCGGCCTCGGCCCCGGCGATCCCGATCTGATGAGCGTCAAGTCCGACCGGCTGGTGCGCTCCTCGACCCACATCGCCTATTTCCGCAAGGCGGGCTACGAGGGCCAGGCGCGGCGCATCGTCGAGGGGATGCTGCGCCCTGACGCCATCGAGTACCCGATGGAATACCCCGTGACGACCGAGATCCATTTCTCCGATCCCGAGTACAACCGGGTGATGGCGGAATTCTACGAGGCCTGGGCAGAGACACTGGCCAAACTGGCTGAAACAGAGACTGTTCTGGTTCTCTGCGAGGGCGATCCGTTCTTCTACGGCAGCTTCATGCATCTCTACACGCGGCTTCGGACCCGCCGCGCGGTCGAGGTCATTCCCGGCATCACCGGCATGTCCGGCTGCTGGACCGCGACGGGCGAGCCGATCACGTGGGGCGATGACGTGCTGACCGTGGTCACCGCGACGATGGGCGAGGAGGAACTGACCCGCCGCATCCGCGACACCGACGCGCTCGTGGTGATGAAGATCGGACGCAACCTCGAGAAGCTGAAGCGCTGCCTGACCGCCGCCGGTCGGCTCGACACCGCCTGGCTGGTGGAACGCGGCACGATGACGGACCAGAAGGTGCACCGGCTTTGCGAAGCGCCCGCCAAGGTGCCCTATTTCTCGATCGCCGTCGTGCACGGGCAAGGGCGGCGGCCATGAGCGGCTGGATCGCGGTAGCCGGCCTCGGGCCGGGCGACGAGCGGCTGGTGACCGATGAGGTGCGCGCCGCTCTGGCCGAGGCGACCGATGTCGTCGGCTACATTCCCTACGTCGCTCGGGTCGCGCCGCGCGACGGGCTGACCCTGCACCCCTCCGACAACCGGGTGGAGCTCGACCGCGCGGGCCACGCGCTCGACATGGCGGGCGAGGGCAAGCGCGTCGTCATCGTCTCCTCCGGCGATCCCGGCGTCTTCGCCATGGCCTCGGCCTTGTTCGAGGCGCTGGAGGAACGGCCGGACGCGCAGGCCTACGACATCCGCATCCTGCCCGGCATCACCGCGATGCTGGCCGCCGCCTCGCGGCTCGGCGCGCCGCTGGGCCACGATTTCTGCGCGATCAACCTGTCGGACAACCTCAAGCCCTGGGAACTGGTGGAGCATCGCCTGCGCCTCGCCGCGCAGGCCGGTTTCGCGATGGCCTTCTATAACCCGCGTTCCAAGAGCCGCCCGCACCAGTTCGCCCGCGCACTGGAGATCCTGCGAGAGGAGGCGGGGCCGGAGACGCTGATCTCCTTCGCCCGCGCGGTGACGACGCCTGAGGAGGCACTGAACACCGTGACGCTCGGCGAAGCGACGCCCGAGATGGCCGACATGCGCACCGTCGTCATCGTCGGCAACCGCGACACCCGCCGCGTCGGCCGCTTCGTCTACACCCCGAGGTCGGCGCGGTGAGCGAGGAAGGCCATCACCTCATCCAGGTCCCGCGCGATGCGGCGCGGCGGCAGGCTTGGCCGGTCAATCAGGATCACCGGGATCCCGAGCCGGCGCGCGGCGTCGAGCTTCGCCCGCGCGCCCGAGCCGCCAGCGTTCTTGGCGACGATATGGGTGATGCGGTGGTCCCTCAGAAGCGCGCGGTCGCCCGCCTCGGTGAAGGGGCCGCGCGCGATCACGGCTTCCGCGTCGGGCAGCGGCAGCGCGCCCTCGGGCGGATCGACGAGGCGCAGCAGGTAATGGTGCTGCGGCTTCGCCGCGAAACCCGCAAGGGTCTGCTTGCCGATGGCGAGGAAGATGCGGGCCGGGGTCACGGGCAGGGCGGCGACGGCGGCCTGAAGGTCCGGAACATGGGTCCAGTCATCGCCATCGCCCGCTTGCCAAGGCGCACGTTCGTAGGCGCAGAGCGGCGTGCCCGTCTCCGCGCAGGCCGCGATCGCGTTGCGGCTCATCTCGGCGGCGAAGGGATGCGTCGCGTCGACGACATGGGTTATGCTCTCGGCCCGCAGGTAGCGGGCGAGCCCCTCGGCGCCGCCGAAGCCGCCGATCCGGGTCGGCAGCGGCTGCGCCACCGGCGCTTCGGTGCGTCCGGCATAGGAGAAGACCGCCGTCACGCCCGTCGCCGCGAAGTGGCGGGCGAGGCCGGAGGCCTCCGTGGTGCCGCCGAGAAGAAGGACGCGCGTCATGGCTGATCCCTGGCTGACGATCATCGGTCTTGGCGAGGATGGCCTGTCGGGTCTGACCGAGGCAAGCCGCGCCGCTCTGGGTGGCGCCGATATCATCTTCGGCGGGCCGCGTCATCTGGCTTTGGTGGAGGCTGGGGCGCGCGGGCGGGAATGGCCGGTGCCGTTCAAAATAGACCCTGTTCTGGCGGAAAAGGGCCGGAACGTGGTGGTCCTCGCGTCCGGCGATCCGTTCTGGCACGGCGCCGGCGGATCGCTTTCCGCGCATCTTCAGCCCGGCGACTGGGTCTCGCATCCCGCACCCTCGACCTTCGCGCTCGCCGCCTCGCGGCTTGGCTGGCGGCTGGAGGAAACGGTCTGCCTCGGCCTTCATGCCGCGCCGTTCGAGCGGCTGGTTCCGGTTCTGGCGCGCGGGGTGCGGGTGATCTGCCTCGTCCGCGACGGGTCGGCGGTGTCCTCCCTGGCGGAATGGCTCACGGCAAAGGGGTTCGGCCCGTCGCGCCTGACGGTGCTCGAATCGCTCGGCGGGCCGTCCGAACGCATCCGCGCCGCCACGGCGGAGAGGTTCGACATCGCGGACGCGGCCTATCCGGTCGCGGTCGCCATCGCGGCTGAGGGTGCCTCGGGCCTGCCGCACGCCTCGGGCCTGCCGGATGAGCTTTTCGCCTCAGACGGGGTGATGACCAAGCGGCCGGTCCGGGCACTGACGCTCTCGGCGCTGGCGCCGCGCCCCGGCGATGTGCTCTGGGATCTCGGCGCGGGCTCGGGCTCGATCTCGGTCGAATGGTGCCTCGCGGCGCCAGGGGCCACTGCGCAGGCGGTCGAGAGCCGGGCCGACCGGGCGGCGAACATCAGGACCAATTCCGGGGCCTTCGGTCTCGGCCACCGGCTGACGGTGACCGAGACGGACTGGCCCGAGGCGCTGGAAGGGCTGCCGAGGCCGGATGCGGTCTTCATCGGCGGCGGCGCGAATTCGGCTGGAATAGACATGGTTTGGGCGGCGATTCCGCCGGGAGCGCGGCTCGTCGTCAACGCGGTGACGATCGAATCGGAGGCGCTCCTGGCGGAATGCCATGCCGCGAAGGGCGGCAGCCTGATGCGGGTCGAGATCGCGGTGGCGGAGCCCCTCGGGCGGATGCGCGGCTGGATGCCGGCGCGTCCGGTGACGCAGTGGAGCGTGGTCAGATGAGGGTCGCGGGGATCGGATTCCGGCGCACCGCGACGCTCGCCTCGCTGAGGGATGCAGTCGAGCGCGCCGGGGGCGGGGCGGAGCTTCTTGCGACTGCCGCGTCAAAGGCCGAGGCGCCGGCGGCGCGGGAACTGGCGGCGGAACTTGGGCTCAGGCTCTGCGGGTTCGACCGGGCGGTGCTCGAGGTCGAGGAGACGCTGACCCATTCGGCGCGGGTCGCCGAGAGGTTCGGCGCAGGATCGGTGGCTGAGGCGGCGGCTCTGGCCGCGGCCGGGCCGGGAGCGCGGCTTCTCGGGCCGCGGGTTGTATCGGGCGACGGGCTGGCCACGGCCGCCATCGCGATTGGGAGAGACGAATGACTGTGCATTTCATCGGCGCCGGACCGGGCGCCCCCGACCTTCTGACGCTGCGCGGCCGCGACCTGATCGCCGCCTCGCCGGTCTGTCTTTATGCCGG
Organism: Albidovulum salinarum; assembly: GCF_025673475.1. Lineage (NCBI taxonomy): Bacteria > Pseudomonadati > Pseudomonadota > Alphaproteobacteria > Rhodobacterales > Paracoccaceae > Albidovulum > Albidovulum salinarum. Next base: position 29,360 of record NZ_JAOVQO010000015.1, read on the forward strand.
CTCGCTGGTGCCCGAGGCGGTGCTTGGCCACTGCCCGGAAGGCGCGAGGATCGTCAACACCGCCCCCCTGTCGCTCGACGAGATCATCGCCGAGATCCAGGCGGCGCACGAGGCGGGGCAGGACGTGGCGCGGCTCCATTCCGGCGATCTCTCGGTCTGGTCGGCGATGGGCGAGCAGCTTCGGCGGCTGCGCGAGCTGGGCATTCCCTATGACGTGACGCCGGGCGTGCCCTCCTTCGCCGCAGGCGCCGCGGCTCTGGGGGCGGAACTGACCCTGCCGGGCGTGGTGCAGTCGGTGGTGCTGACCCGGACCTCGGGCCGGGCGACCTCCATGCCGCCGGGCGAGACGCTGGAGAACTTCGCCCGGACCGGTGCGGTCCTGGCGATCCATCTCTCGGTCCATGTGCTCGAGAAGGTGGTGGCGGAACTCACGCCGCATTACGGCGCCGACTGCCCGGTCGCGGTGATCTGGCGCGCGAGCTGGCCCGACCAGCGCATCGTGCGGGCGACGCTCGAGACGCTGGAGACGGCGGTGGGGGCGGAGATGGAGCGCACGGCACTGATCTTCGTCGGCCGTTCGATCGGGGCGGAGGAGTTTGACGAGAGCCGGCTCTATGCCGGCGATTACGACCGCCGCTACCGGCCCGTCGGGACCCATCCGCGCTTCCCGGAGACCGAGGCGTGACCGGAGCCGACCGGGTATCGGCCCGCCCGGGGCGGGCCGACCGAAGCGGGGGGCCGTCTGCCCCCCGCACCCCCCGAGGGTATTTCGGCAATGAAGAAGGGGCGCGCGGTGGTTCCTGACGGGCTGATCATCTCGGCGCCGGCCTCGGGCACGGGCAAGACCACGCTGATGCTGGGGCTTCTGGGCGCGTTCCGGGCGTCCGGGCTTCAGGTGCAGCCCTTCAAGTCGGGGCCGGACTACATCGACCCGGCATTTCACCGCGCGGCGTCGGGGCGGTTTTCCGTCAATCTCGACACCTGGGCGATGGCGGAGGACCGGATTGGCGGGCTCATCGGGGCGGCGAACGGGGCCGATCTCGTGCTGGCCGAGGGCTCGATGGGGCTCTTTGACGGCGTGGCCGTGGCTGGCGAGGCCGGGACCGGGGCCTCGGCGGATCTCTCGGCGCTGACCGGGTGGCCGGTCGTGCTGGTGCTGGACGTGTCCGGCCAGGCGCAGTCGGCGGCGGCGGTGGCGCTCGGCTTCGCGCGGATGCGGCCGGATGTGACGGTGGCGGGCGTGGTCCTGAACCGGGTCGCCTCGCCCCGGCACGAGGCGTTGGTGCGCGCCGGGATGGCGGCGGCGGGGATCCGGGTCTTCGGCGCCCTGCCGCGGCGGGCGACGATCGAGGTGCCGGAGCGACACCTCGGGCTCGTTCAGGCCGAGGAGACGCCGGAGCTTGACCGGATCATCGCCGATGCGGCGGAGTTCGTGGCCGCGCATCTCGATCTCGACGGCTTGCGCGCGGCGGCGCGGGCGACCCGGCTTTCGCCGGGCGCGCCGGTTGCGGTGGCGGCGCCGGGGCAGCGTATCGCTCTCGCGCAGGACCAGGCGTTCTCCTTCGTCTATCCGCACCTTCTCGATGGCTGGCGCGCGGCGGGGGCGGAGATCCTGCCGTTCTCGCCGCTCGCCGACGAGGCCCCGGAGCCGAGCGCCGATTGCTGCTGGCTGCCGGGTGGATACCCGGAACTCCACGGGGCGCGGCTCGCGGCAGCGGGGCATTTCCGGCAGGGATTGAGACGGTTTGCCGACACCCGCCCCGTGCACGGCGAATGCGGTGGCTACATGGCGATGGGGGCGGCGATCATCGACCGCGACGGCGTGGGTCACGAGATGGCGGGGCTTCTCGGCCTCGTGACCTCGTTCGAGAAGCGCAGGATGCATCTCGGCTACCGGCTCGCCACACTTTCGGCGCCGGTGCCGGGGCACGGGACGGGGGCGCGGCTCAGGGGCCACGAATTTCACTACTCGACGATCCTTGAGCAGCCGGATATGGCGCTCGCGAGCGTCGTCGACGCCAATGGCGATCCGGTGCCCGAGACCGGGTCGCGCCGGGGCCAGGCCACCGGCACGTTCTTCCACCTGATCGCGGAGGCGACATGAAGGGTTTCGTCAGTTTCGTTTCCTCCGGCCCCGGTGATCCGGAGCTGTTGACGCTGAAGGCGGTGGACCGGCTCCAGAAGGCCGATGCGGTGCTCTTCGACGATCTCTCTTCGGGTCCGATTCTCGCCAAGGCGCGCGAGGGCGCTGACATGGTCGGGGTCGGCAAGCGGGCGGGGCGAGCCTCGCCGAAGCAGGACCATGTGAGCCGGCTTCTGGTCGATTACGCGAAATCCGGCGCGAAGGTGGTGCGGCTGAAGTCGGGCGATTCGGGGCTCTTCGGGCGGCTCGAGGAGGAGATCACCGCCTGCCGCGAGGCAGGGATCGACTACGAGATCATTCCGGGCGTGACCTCGGCGATGGCGGCGGCGGCGGCGGCGGGCATCCCGCTCACCCGGCGTCTAACCGCGCGGCGGGTCCAGTTCGTCACCGGCCATGACGTCACCGGCGCGCTGCCCGAGGACCTGAACATCGCGGCACTCGCCGATCCGACGGCGACGACGGTTGTCTTCATGGGCAAGCGCACCTTCGCCGAGCTGGCGCGGCGTCTGCAGGGGGCGGGCATGTCGGCCGAGACGCCGGCGCTTCTGGCCGAAAGCGTCTCTACGCCGGCGGAAAAGATCGTTCGCGGCACGCTGGGGTCGATGGAACGCCTGATCGAGGCCGAGGCCTCCGACGGGCCGGCGCTGATCCTGCTCGGCCCCCTGGCCGAGGGGAAATGAGCGCCGTCACCATCACCGTCTGCCGGTCCTGTCCGGCGGGGCAGGCCGGGCTTGCGGCGCGACTCGCCGAGGCGGTCGGCGATGCAGCGGCCGTGCGCGAGATCGACTGCATGTCGGGCTGCACCCGGCCCTCGACGGTGGCCTTCCGGGCTGAGGGCAAGACCGCCTATCTCTTCGGCGAGATCACCGAGGCCGAGATCCCGAATCTCGTGACCTTTCTTGCGCTCTATGCCGCCGCGCCCGACGGCACCCTTGCCGATGCGCGCCCGCTCGGCACGCTGAGGGAAAAGGCGATCGCCCGGATTCCGGGCTGACAGGTCGCAATCGGCGCGGCGATTGGCGCTAATCCGCCTTGACCGGATGGTCCGCTTGCTGGCAGATGGAAGGGCATGGTGTCCATCAGGCGCAAAGCGTCCGGACCGAAACGGGAATGGGGAAGGGTGGACCAAAGGCGGCACCCGAAGCCCCAACCGCCCCCGCGACTGTGAGCGGCGAGCGGCTTTCCAACGGCCACTGGGGTTCGCCCCCGGGAAGGCGGAAGGCCGCAGCGACCCGCAAGTCAGGAGACCGGCCATGTGGGAAGGCAACAAAAGCCGTCGGGTGTGACGGCAAGGAGAACGACATGAACGCTACGACCCATTCCGCCGCCAAGACCTCCACCGGGCTCCTGTCCATCGTCTTCGTTGCGCTGATCGGTGCGACGATGCTGTTTGTCGCGGGCCACGCCCAGTCGGCGACGCTGCACGATGCCGCGCACGACATGCGCCACGCGACCGGCTTCCCCTGCCACTGAGCAGGACCTGACGGTCTGAACCAATGATCCAACGTTTGCTGGCCGGCGGGCTGATCGCCGGCTTTGCAGCGGGGCTGTTCGCGGCTCTGCTGCATTTCGCGTTCATCCAGGAGCTGATCCTCCTGGGTGAGGAATACGAAACCGGGGCGCTGGTGCATTTCGGCGGTACGGGGGAGGCGGCTGAGGCTGCCGGCCACGACCATGCCGAGGGGGAACCCGCGCATGATGACGGCGCCGCCGCGGAAGAGGGCGAGACTTCCGCCGTCACCCGCAATGCGCTCACCGTGCTCTTCACCGGGCTCATCTACGCGAGCTACGGGCTGATCCTCGTCGCGGGCTTCGCGCTGGCCGAGCATTTCGGCCGCAGGGTCGAGGCGCGGGACGGCATCTTCTGGGGCCTCGCGGGCTTTGCCGCGCTGATGCTGGCCCCGGCGATGGGGCTGGCGCCGGAATTGCCGGGATCGGTCGCTGCCGAGCTTGGCGCGCGTCAGGCCTGGTGGCTCGGCACGGTCGTCGCGACGGCGGGCGGGCTCGCGCTGCTCGCCTTCGGCCGCGGTTTCGTGCCGGCGCTGATAGGCGGGGCGCTTCTGGCCGGGCCGCATCTGATCGGCGCGCCGCATCCGGAGGGCTTTTTCGGTGTCGCACCGCCGGAAGTGGCGGGCGAGTACTCGGCCCGCGTCCTCGGCGTCGGCTTCTTCGCCTGGGCGGCGCTTGGCTGGCTCGCGGCGCGGCTCTGGACCCGGGACGCCTGACGGGCTTGACAGAAAGCACCGGCCCCGCGCGAGGTGTTGCGCGGGGCCTTTTGTTATCCAGCGCGGAAGGGCGCACATGATCGAGCTTCTTCTCATCGGCATCGGCACCGGCAATCCGGATCACCTGACGCGGCAGGCCGAGAAGGCGCTGCGCTCGGCCGACCTCGTGCTGATCCCGAGGAAGGGCGCGAACAAGGCCGATCTCGCGGAACTCAGGCAGGCGATCTGCGATGAGTTGCTGCAAGGCAGCGCGGCGCGGGTGGTTGCGTTCGACCTGCCGAAGCGCGACGCGGAAAACCCCGACTACCGCGCCGGGGTCGACGACTGGCACGACGCCATCGCCAGGGTCTGGACAGACACTATTCAGGCCGAAATCGGCGATACGGGCCGGGTGGCGCTGCTGGTCTGGGGCGATCCCTCGCTTTACGACAGCACGCTCCGGATCGCCGGACGGGTGGACCGGGCGGTGCCGCTCAAGGTCACGGTCATTCCCGGCATCACCTCGCTGCAGGCGCTGACCGCGTCCCACGCGATCCCGATCAACGAGATCGGCGCGCCGTTCCTCGTCACCACCGGCCGGAAATTGCGCGAGGAGGGCTGGCCCGCTGGCGCCGACACGCTGGCGATCATGCTCGACGGCGAGTGCTCGTTCCAAGCGGTCGACCCGGAAGGCGTCACGATCTGGTGGGGCGCCTATGTCGGCATGGCCGAGGAGATCATCCTCTCCGGTCCGCTCGCCGAACTGGCGCCGCGGATCGTCGAAACCCGCGCCGAGGCGCGGGCGCGGCATGGCTGGATCATGGACATCTACATCCTGCGAAGGGCCTGAACTGGGGGTCGCGAACTTTCGGCGAAAATTCGGGTTTCCGTCAGCCCTGCCGGATCGTGTCGCCCGGTTCGAGCACCGGCGTCAGTTCGACATGCTCGCCGCCGATCAGCCCGGCGTCGCTGTGGCCCGAGATGATCTGGGCCGCGCGCCGCCCGATCTCGCGCCGGCAGGCATCCATCGTGGCGAGCTTGCGCGGCAGCCCGTCGAGGAGATCGACCCCGTTGAACCCGGCCAGCCCGAGCTTGCCCGGCACGTCGATCCCCTTGTCGAGGCAGTAGAGCAGCCCGCCCGCCCCGATCATGTCGTTCGAATAGTAGAGGAAATCGAGATCCGGGCTGCGCTTCAGGATCGCCTCGGTCATCTCGCGCCCCTTGAGGAGCGCCGAGCCGCCCGAGTAGAACTCGCTGTCCGCAAGCTCGATCCCGGCCTCGGCCAGCCCCGCCTCGAACCCTTCGAGCCGTTTCCGCGCCCGGTGGTCATGCGGCATCTTGGTACCGAGAAAGCCGATCCGGCGGTAGCCCGCGCCAATGATCGCGCGCGCCATTTCGAGCCCGGCGCGCTTGTGCGAGATGCCGACGACCGAGTCGACCGGCGTGCCGTCGACATCCATGATCTCGACGATCGGGATGCCGGCGTTCTGCAGCATCGCCCGCGCCGCGTCGCTGTGTTCGAGCCCGGCGATGATCACCCCGGTCGGCCGCCAGGACAGCATCTCGTAGAGCACCGCCTCCTCGCGCTCGGCCGAGTAGTTGGTGACGCCGAAGACCGGCTGCAGGCCGCTTTCCTCCAGTTCCTCGGATATCCCGCTCAAGACCTCCGGAAAGACGAGGTTCGACAACGAGGGGATGATCACCGCGACGAGGTTCACACGTTGCGAGGCAAGCGCGCCGGCAATCTTGTTGGGCACGTAGCCGAGCCTCTTGGCCGCCTCGAGCACCCTTTCGCGCGTGGAGTCCGAGACATCGCCGCGATTGCGCAGCACCCGGCTGACGGTCATTTCGGAGACACCCGAGGCTTCGGAAACGTCGCGCAAGGTCAGGGTCCGGCGCGGCTCGGCGGGTCCGTTGCTGCTCACGGGGCGGTCTCCAGCTTGGTTGGCGTCACTTCTGATTAGCGCCAAATTTCGGGCTTGTCCAAGCAATCGGTTGCAAAAAATTAGCGCTAACGGCGACCGCGCCGCCGGTGGCGGGTGCCACGATCCGCGCGGCGGGGCGCCGACTTTTCTTGAAGCCCGCCGACACTCGGACTAAAGACAAGGGGGCGGATCACTTGACCGGCGTTGACGGGGTGAACCGACCGCGGTGCAGCGCGCTGTATCGGTGCGGCCTCGTAGCTCAGGGGATAGAGCGACCGCCTCCTAAGCGGTAGGTCATAGGTTCGAATCCTATCGGGGCCGCCAAACATGTGCCAGCCAATGGCGAAGAGGTATGCCGGTGGTCGAAAGCCGGTCCCGCAGTCCCGGACAGGTTCGCGGATGGCAGTGCCAGATTCTGCCGGAACGCGAGAGATTGGAGCCGCGACGGCAGTCTGCCGCTGGAGTTCAAGACCGGTTTCGGAACGCGTTCCGTCATTTTCGCGGCGCGGCAGGCGCCGGTCGTCCCCGCATCAAGCAAGGTTCTGGTTGCGTGGCGGATCCCTGCCGACGAGGCGGAGCTGGTTCGCCGGGTCCGGTTTGCAAGCCTTGGTCGGATTGACAACGAAACTTGATAGTGTAGTGCCATGCCCGACGAAGTGAGCGAAAATGGCATCACGAGGGCGCGATGGGTTTGGCGATTGGAGGGTTTCACCGAAGCGGAACGTCTTCCGTCACACAACACCTGGCCCAGTCGGGGCTTAACCCCGGGACCAATCTGATCGGCGCGAACGAGTACAACCGCTATGGCCATTTCGAGGATTGGCCTCCGGTAACGTTTCACGACGAGGTGCTGGCGGCGGCCGGACTGGACTGGGCCTCGGTCACCTACAACGACATTCCTCTCGTGGAAAGGGACCGCGAATTCATAAGAGGCTACTGCGCCGAGCGGGAGGCGAATGCCCCGGTATGGGGGTTCAAGGATCCGCGTGTCTGCCAGTTCCTGGGCCACTGGATGGACGTCGTCCCATCGCTCAAGGCGTTGATCGTCTATCGTTCGCCTGCGGAATGCAGCTGGTCGCTCTACCGCCGCTCGGTCCGTGAGGTCGTTCAGGGAACCGACAGAAATCAGACGAGCGCGCGGTTTCTGACGGAGCCGGACCACGCACTGGCGCTCTGGGTCACTCACAACGAGAAGCTGCTCGAAGTGGCCCGGCGGTTTCCGGAGCGTACGATCGTTGTCGGTCATGCCAGTTTCGCCGCGGGACGAAATCTCGCATCCGAAGTGCGGGATCGCCTCGGACTCGATCTTGAGCCGGCCGATGTGGCGGATACATTCGATGCCAAGGCTGTAACGCGCGCCGTCGCGCCCCTGCCGGTGATGAGCCGGGAACTCACCTCCGCCGCAGGCGACATCTGGGACGAGTTCGAAAGCCTGGACACCGCGGGCAAGGGGAACTTCGGGCATGCCGCCGCGCAGTTCAGCGACGATCCGACCGGATTGATCCTGACAAATGCCCTGTTGACGCTTCAGATCGGGGAAACCCGCAAACTGGTCGATCGTGAATTCAATCACAATAAAGAAAAAGCCGCGATCAAGGTTGCACGGAAGCTGAAACGCTGGCCGTTCTCGCTCTTTTTTTCACGGAGCGACAAGTACCGCTCTCTCATCGACGAGATTCTCAAGTGATTTATGTCTTTACCACCTGCGCTCTGAACTATTATCCGAACGCCGTCCTTCTGGCGCGTTCTCTGGAAAAGTTCCTGCCGGAGGCGCGGCGTGTCGTGTGCATCGTCGATCGCGATCTGGGCGACACAGATCCGCAGGCGGACGGCTTCCACGAAATCTACCCGCTCTCGGCCATAGCCGATCATGTTCCCAATCTGGACCAGTGGCTCTTTCAGCATACCGTCATGGAGCTGGCGACCGCGGCAAAGGGATTCGTGCTGGCCGACCTTCTTGATCGGCCGGACTGCGATGCGGTCCTGTTCTTCGATCCCGATTGCGAGATCCACTCCACCTGCCAGACGATCCTGGACGCCGTTTCGCGGCACTCGATCGTTCTCACGCCGCATGCGAACATTCCGCACGTCAAGGATCCGTGGGTCTTCTTCGAACTCAACACGCATCGCGTGGGCGTGTTCAACGGCGGCTTTCTTGGCGTCCGGGCCGATCAGGAAGGCAAGGCCTTTGGGAAATGGTGGCGCCATCGCCTCACCGACTACTGCCTGATCGATGACAAGAGGCGGCTGTTCACGGACCAGAAATGGCTCGACCTCGTGCCGTGCTATTTCGACAACGTTAAGGTGTTGCGCCAGCCGACCATGAACCTGGCGCGCTGGAACACATTCCAGCGCAAGGTCGAGCAGACGGCGGACGGCACCGTCCTCATCGACGATGCGCCCGCCGATTTCATCCACTTCTCCGGCTTCCTGAAGAAGGGCGGATATGTGCGCGGGCTCTACGATGCCACTTCCGAGAAGTGGTGCGATGATGTCGGTACGCTCGATGCCCTGTCGGAAGCCTACGCGGAGCGCCTGGCTCCGTTTCAGGCGCGGGAGGACTGCTCGCGCGACTGGGGTTACGGCACATATCGCGACGGCGTCACCATCCCGGACGACCATCGCCGCATGTACCACCAGGACCGGCGCCTGAGAAAGGCTTTCCCCAACCCGTTCGATGGGGGCGAGAAACTGCGCAAGGAGCTGAATCGTGTGGAAAGGGCGCCCGGTCCTCAGACGCCGGAACCACGCCATGCACGCAGGCGCTCGCTTCTGTCAAAGCTGTGGAAGCGCATCCGGTCTTGAGAAAGGTCTCCGAGACAGTACTCGGACCAGCTAATAATCACTGTGAGCGAACTCCGCGCATACCGCCATCGCACCGCAGCGATTGCCGATTAGGGAACATCCTTGGCATGACGCAAGTACTTCCAGTTTCATTCAGTTGCATCGTCGATAGGCCACAGTCGATCCAGTCCGCGGCAGTCCGCTGGGCGAACGCCCTGATCCGCATCGAAGGGGTTGATCCGTCGCGCATCTTCATCCAGTCGGTCGACAAGGATCTGCCGGTTCTCGATCATTTCCGGGCGCTCGGGACCAATGTCATTCCGGTGGACCGCTTCGGCGACGGCAAGCACTGCAACAAGCTGGTGCAATTCGACTGCCACGAGCGTTTCGAAGACGGCGCCATCGCGCTGTTCGACTGCGATACCGTATGTAGCGGGACGTTCAGCGAGACGGTCTCACGTCGCTTCCGGAAACGGGCGGGCGTATCGGGACATCGTTTCGCAATGGGAAAGACGGTCGACGCCCCTAACCCTCCGGCAGATCTGTTCCTTCGGCTCCGCGACCATTTCAAGATCAACGCCGAGTTCCGCATGATCGCAGGAACGCTCGAACGCGACCTGACGCCCGAAGGTTACTTCAACGGAGGCCTCTACTGCCTGCCGACGGCGCTCGCCGGCGAATTCGGCGGCCGCTGGAAGGAATGGGCCGGGCGGCTCCTCGGCAGCTCGCAGGCCAAGATCATCCTCGACAGCTATTTCTGGCATGTGGATCAGATCTCGTTCTATTTCGCAGCTCTCGACGCCGGGCTGGATTTCGAGATCCTGGACAACACTTTCAACTGCGCGACACATTATGTCTGGCCGCAAGTGAACGAGAACAGCGATCCGCCCCGGGTCATCCACTATCATCACAACCTGAGGTCCGATGGTCGCATTGGGACGATTGGCTCGCGAACACTCGACCGGGCGACAAATCGCGTTAACGATGTCCTGGCGCCGCTGCAGGCCGAAGTCGAAGCGCGCTTCGGCCTGACCGAGCAGCGGCCGTTCAAGAACTGGATTGAAATCGAACCCACCATGTCCATCACGTCACAGAACCTCAGCCATCTGCATGCCTTGCTCAGGCTGGCCGGCATAGAGACGGCCCGGTCGGTCGCCGAGCATCGCTGCGCCTCGGCGCGCCATATCGAAGGGCTCGACGTCAAGGAGTATGCCGGTTTCGAGGAACGCGCGGCCTATGCCGAAAGCGCCCGGCAACGATTGCCTGGGCACCACGTCGAAAGCCGCGGGCTCACGCGTTCGGACAGGGCCGAAATGGTCATCTGCCTTGACCTGGCCGGCGCCCTCGAGACGTTCAAGAGTATCGAGGCCCTCGTTGACGAGCTCGCCCTGGCCGCGTCGCACAGCGTTCTCCTGGCCGGCGAATGCGTCTCGACCGCTCTTCTCGGCGACGATCCGGAAATCACGCTCGATGTCGCCGGCAGTCTCAGGCGGTCCGGTCAGTTTCAGCATGTCATGTCTCTCGCCCGGCATGGCGGGCGTGACGTGTTCCTTGCGCTCAAGCCGGCAGCCGTGTCGGCCCTGGTAGCCGACGGACCGGCGGGCACGGGGCGTCTGCTCGACGCCTCCGCAGACTCCGCGGCGGTACTGCGCACGCTCCTCGCCGCACGCGCGGCCCGGAGCGGCGCGGCCGGCGAGGCGGCGATCGACGCCGCGTCGCTGATCGAGCTTCCGTGGATCGTCCGGACGCTGGAGGACAACCTGGAGGCGCGGCGTATCGGTCTGGTCGGCCCGGAGCTCACACCCGTGTCGGCGGGTCTTTCCGGCTGCGGGGCATCGCTCGTCACGATGACCGCCGACGCGGTCAGGCTGTCGTTCACCAAGACGGGGAACGCTTCGGGGAATGCTCAGAAGACGGGTGGCACGAACGACATGGCGCAGGCGAAGTGCGACGCCTGGGTCATCGACCGCTCGATCTGGCGGACGTTGGCGAATGATCGTGCGGCCGCACTGAGCCGTGTCACGCATTTGCTCAATCCCGGCGGCATGCTCCTGTTCACGTTCGATCTCGAAAAGCGCACCAACAACCTGACGTCTGCGGACGGGTCGCTCCTGACGCTCGAGCGGGTGCTCGCCGAGATCGAGGCGATGGGCTACCATGTTCAGTCCAAGCGCATCGTCCCGATGCCCTTCAGCATTCCGAACGATCTTGCGCTTGTGCAGGCGATCTACGTTGGCGCAGGCGTGCCGCATATCGTCAGCAGCAAGGCCCTGAAACGCTCGCGGACACCGGAATCGCTTCGAAATTTCGAACGCAGGATCCGGCATATGATTCGCGGGACAAAGGCCAATGGCTGATCCGGCGCCGATCTCGATCGCCCTACGCATCGACGACGGACTCCGGCAGTCTTATCTCGCGCTGCTCTTTCTCGCGAGTTGCGGCGAATTCCTGCGCAATCCGATACGGCAGGTGCTGATCCACGGGCGCAGGGAAGAGGATCTGTCGGTCCTGAGGGAAGAGATGGGCTTGTTTGGTGACCTCGCCGTCAGCTTTTCCGTCGGTCCCGAGCTGCCGGATGCCCCGACGGACGAGCTGTGGCTGGTCGGAGAGCCTGCATTCTTCTTCTCGCGGGACCTGACGCTTTCAGACGGTTTCGCGATCTCGGCTGCATCCGGATCGCTCGCGCTCCTTCACGGGCCGGGAGCGCCGACCTCCGCGGTGCCGGAGGGCATCGTTGCCTTCGACGACGGCCTCGCCGCGAATGGACTCGTCACCGGAAAGAGCCTGCTCGATCACTCGCCCCAGGAGGTGGCGCGCGTCCAGCAAGCCTTCCGGACGGTCTTCAGCAACCGCGCCTTCTGGAACCGCCGCTATGCGCTCTGTCCGCAGCTGGGCAGCGGCCTCGGCTCGCGCGGGCGCTTCCAGGAACTTAAACGCCGGATTCTTACGGATTTCGTCGTCGATCCGGGTCATTCGGTTCTGGACGTGGGGTGCGGCGACCTCGAGGTCGTCAAGGATCTTCGGTTCGCGTCCTATACCGGAATGGACGTATCGGAGACCTCGATCCATCACGCCCGCGACATCCGCCCCGAATGGACCTTCCACCTCGGTTCCACCGAGCAGATCGATCCGCCCGGCGCGGACGCCGTGATCTGCTTTGACGTGCTGATCCACCAGCCGACGGTGGAAAAGGCGCGCGCCCTGATCGACTTCCTGTCCGCGCATGCGCGCCGGCGTCTGATCGTGTCCGGCTACGACCGACCGGTTGAGAGCCGGCACATCGTCTATTCCCATCGTCCCCTCCACGCGCTCCTTCGGGAGCTCGACGGCTGGAAGGAGCCGGTGAAGATTGCGGCCTACCATGACATGTCGGTGTACATGATGGACCGCATCGACACGGACGACGACTCTGCAATGCCGATGCCCGCGGCCGTGGCGCCGAAGAAGTGCAGCCCGCTGGTGACGGTGACGGTGAATACGTACAACAACCAGGATCAGATCCTGCGTTGCCTGAACTCGCTCGCCCGGCAGAGCGAGGGCAATGTCGCGGTCAATGTCATCGACGACGGCTCGGAGGACGGAACCCGGACGTTGGTCACCGAATTCGCAAACGCCGATCCAAGGTTTCGCGTGGTCGGCGGGCCGAACAAGGGCATTTCGGCGCGAAGGAATGAAGGGCTCCGGCTGGCGCACGGTACATATCACCTGTTCGTCGACGGAGACGACTGGCTCCCGGATGACGCGATCGCGACGCTTCTGGACCTAGCAACCGAGAGCGGCGCGGAAATCGTTCGCGGCAGTCATCTCTTTTACAACCTCAACGGCAAGTCGGGCTTTGAGGTCAATCCTTTGGAACAGATGCACCAGCCCGAGATTCGCGCGGCCCGATTCGATGCGGTTCCGAGCCTGACGATGCTGTGGACGACCTGGAACACGCTGATCCACCGCAGAGTCATTGCTGACAACTACCTTCGTTTCCACGAAGACCTGATGCTCGGAGAGGACCGGATATTCCTTCTTGAGGCGTTCATGGCATGCCGTTCCATAACGATGACCAAGGAGGTCACCTACTACTGGGACCGCAGCGACAAATGGCACGGCAGCCTGTCGCGGTCGCAAGACCCGGCACAAAGGCTTCGGGCCATCCGTCTCTGGCTCGCGCTCGCCCGGCGGGACGCATCATGCTCTCGGCGGCATCGGGATATGGTGGAGGTCTCCGCGTTCCATGAGGCCGTGAAGATCCTTCTGGAACAGCCAAAAATGCCGGCCGCGCTCGCGATCGGGTATCACCGCCTGCTGGAGACGATGGACTTCCCGCCCCGCCTGCTCCGCGATCGCACGATCAAGGGCTGGCAGGGATCGGTCGAAGAACGGTCGTGCCAGATCTACGACGATCTTCGGCGCATCGGACGGATCGACTGCGACAACCTGATCTAGGAGCTGGATCCTGTGATCTGGCGCCTCTCAGCGCGCCAGGTTCCGCGTGTGAGCGCCGGGCATGGCGGCTTGGCTTGTCTGTTGCCCTCATGAGTCTTCGCACCCGGACATGGCGGATGTACGTTCCCGGCCGGAGCCGCCCGGGAACGCTTTCCTAATCCGCGGCCAGTTCCCGGCCCAGCTGGAGAAGGCCCGGATCTTCGGGTGCGGCCGAGAGCGCCTCGTCCAGCACCTCGCGCGCCGCTTCGGCCCCATCCGTCGCCGCCGCGAGGCGGACGAGCATGATCCAGGCGTCGCTCCGCTGCGGGTCCATCCGCACCGCCTCGCGGAACGCCGCCGTGGCGCCGGCAACGGAGCGCATCGTCAGCGCCATCCCGGCGAGCTGCAGATGCGTCTCCGGGAAGTCGAGCCGGCTCGCGAGCGACGCTTGCCATTCCGACATCGCCGCCTCGAGCGCCGCCTGTGCCTGGCCGGGCAGTCGAACGATCGGGCTGCCGAGCATCGCGCGCGCCGCCGCGATCCGCACCGGCCGGACCGGGTCGCCCAGGAGCCCGATGACCCGCATCACCCGCTCCTGCGGCGGCGCCTTGATCTGGAGCCCCAGGGCGGCGGCCCGCACGAGCGGATCGTCGTCCTCGAGCAGCGTCGCGAGGCGGTTCACGGGCTCGGGCGCGTCGGCATTTTCCAGAAGCCAGAGCGCGGTGGCGCGGACGATGCCGGGCTGGCTTTCGTCGGCGGCGAGGTCGGCGAGATCCCCGGCGGCGGCGGTGGGATTCTCGCGGCCGTGGGCGAGTACAGTGCCGAAATGTGGGCCGCGGTTGTTGCTCATCGGATACCAGGCCGCGATCCGCTCGGCGGCCCAGCCGGCGGTCTGGTCCTGATGGCAGGTCGTGCAGGCGTCGGGCGCAGCGGTCTCGGCCGCGAGGTCCGGCCGCGGGACACGGAAGGAATGATCGGCGCGCCAGTCATTGCCCATGTAGACGCGCTCGACCATGTGGCAGCTCTTGCATTCGGCGGCCGTCGTGCCCGGCGCGTGGAAGTGGTGCGCGGCGCTGTCGTAGTCCGCCGGCTCAAGGCTCGGGAAGTCCGGGTTGCCCGAGGGGTTGTGGCAGCGGGTGCAGACCGCGTTGCCCTCCGCCACCAGCTCCGCCGTATGCGGGTCGTGGCAGTCTCCGCAGCCGACGCCCTTCGCGTACATCTTCGACTGCAGGAACGAGCCGTAGACATAGACCTCGTCCTGCGACTGGCCGTCCGCGTAGTAAAGTCCGGGCCGCAGCAGCGAGAGGTTGTAGGACTGGTGATAGGGCGTGCCGGGATAGGGCGAGCGGTCGTCAAGGGCCTCGCGACGCGAATGGCAGGTGGCGCATTGCTGGATCATCGAACCGGTCGTCGCGAAGGATTTCGAGAAGCCGACCGCGTCGAGGTCGAGGCTGTACCCCTTGATCTCCTTTCCCGCGGCCCAGGCCAGATGCGCCTCGCCCGGCCCGTGACAGGCCTCGCAGCCGACCCCGATCTCGGCCTCGAACGAGGCATAGCTCCGCTTTGCCGGATCGTAGTTCTTGCGGTACCCCGTGGCGTGGCACTCCGCGCAGCGGGCATTCCAGTTCTTGTAGGGCCCGGTCCAGTGCAGGCCGTCGCCCGGTGGCAGGTCCTGATCGGGATAGAGATGGAACCAGCGGTGCGCCTCGCTGTCCCAGACGACATCGAAGCTCTGCAGGCGGCCCGGCTCGGTCTCGAGGAGATATTGCTGCAGGGGCTCGATCCCCGCGACGGAATGGACCCTGTATTCGGTCGTGCTGCCTTCCTTCTCCGTCACCTCGACGAAGTAGCCGCCGTCTGCCCCCAGCCGGAACCGCGCCGTCATGCCGTCATGCGCGAAACTGGTGCCGTCGAAATCCGCGATCACCGTCTCGGGCGAGGGCTCGGTCCAGGCCAGCGCGTGGTGCGAGCCCGACCAGCGCGCGGTTTCGTCGGCATGGCACCCGGCGCAGGTGTCCGACCCGACATAGGCCGGCGGCACCTGCGCCGCGGCGGGCAGGCCGAGCAAAGTGAGAACGATGGCAACAAATCTCAATCGCATGGAACTGCCTGTCACGAGCGGCCGGGAGCCGGGTTGAGAGGGGGAAGGAGAACCTTCCTTCGATGCCGGAGCGCATCGTGCCGCAGCGACGGCAGGATGCCGGCAAGCCCGCGCCAGCCGTCCTGCGCCCCCGCGCCCGCCGGTCCGTAGCGCGCCGCCCCGAGGGCTGCGAGCGCGGCCCCGACACGCGGGTCGCGTCTCGGGTCGGCGCCGGGAAGGCGCGATGCCCACTCGTCCAGCGCGGGCCGCAGCGCGGCGTCGTCGCGGCGGCGGACGGTCCGGGTCAGCATTCGCCAGGCCCTTTGTTCCGACACCAGCCATCGGGCGCGGTGTTCTGCCACCCGGTGGCGCACGACCGGCGTGAGCCAGCGCAGCACCACCCCGAGGAGCGCGAGCCCGACCGCGCCGGCAAGGGCCGCGCCCGCGATCCTGCGCCAGTCGCGTGGAGCCTCCACGGGAGCGAGCGACACCGGCGGGCCTTCGACGGACAGCGGAACAGGATCGGCGCGGGCGGTCTCGACCTCTCCGGTCGCGAGGTTGAACCAGTCGAGCATGATCGCCGGCGCCTCTCCGGTCCCGCCGCCTTCCGCGATCAGCGTCACGCTTTCCTTTCGCGTGCCCGAGAGGACGCCGCGCTCCTCCCGTTCCTCGACGACCGGCTCTTTGGCATAGGCGCGGAAGCCGGGTATGTCGTGCGCTGGCAGCAGCACGGGCAGGAACATCGGCGAGGCGCCCCCAACCATCACCGTCACGTTGCGGATCACGCTGTCACCCGGTGCCAAACCCTCGGTCTCACCCTCGATGCTCTGCTCGATCGTCAGCGTATCGGCGGCGATGAAGGGGTCAAGCCCCTCCGCCCCCGCGGGCACGACGCCCGAGAAGGCAATCGGCTCGGTCGCGAGCAGGGTCTCGCGCGCGGCGTTCGTTTCGGGATCGGCCCAGCTCACGGCCACTTCCTGCGCCGGCAGCGCGAAATTGCCGGCGATCATCGGCGTGAGCAGGTAGCGCCGGCTCACGCCCGCCCAGGTCGCGCCGTCGATCCGGCGGCTCGTCGGCCCGCTCGATGCCACCCGGACCCGGACGCTCGGGATTTCCATCGCGGGCCAGGCCGGCGGATCGGGCAGGAAGGTCGGCACCAGAACCGTCAGCCGAAGCGACAGCGGCTGGCCCGGGATCGCCGCCGTCTCGTCGAATTCCATCTCAAGGACCGGGCTTTCCTGCGCCGAGGCGGGAAGGACCAAAGCAAACAGCAGAAGGAGTACACGCATCATTCCGGCGCCTCCCCTTGGGCCTCGCCAGTAGCGGCGAGCGACTCCAGCAGGAACCGGCTCCTGAGAAAGTCGCCCGTGCGGGTGTCCACCGTGTTCATCCAGGCTTCCGCCGTCAGCATGCCCTCGCCGGGTCCCTCCTCGGTGGCTTCGATCTCCGTCTCCGCGCCGCGTCCCGATTCATTGTCGAACACCACCTCGTCGGCGCCGATCCCCTGTTCCTCTCCGGTGTCGGACTGTTCGCGCACGCGCTCGACGTAGTCGACGATCTCCTTCGCCACGGCGAGGTTCTCCGCGGCGGCGGCATGGTCGGGGTCGCGCGCCAGCGCGGTTTCGAAGGCACGCACGCCGTCCCGGTAGCCGCGCGACTTCATGTGCGCCATGCCCTTGATGAAGGCCGCGTCGGCGGTCTCGACCCGCGCTAGCACCTCGACCGCCGCCTCGTACTGGCCCGAGCGGTAAAGCGCATAGCCGCGCCAGAGCGGGTCGATGAAGGCCTCCGCCGCGGCAGAGAAGTCGTTGCGCTCGAAGGCGAGGCGGCCCTGCTGGTCGGGCGTGAAGAACCAGTTGGCGATGCCGTCCGCCTGCGCCCGGTGCGCAGGCAGGCACAGCGCGAGCGCGGCAAGCACGACCCAGCGCATCGTCCATCCGCGCCGGAACCAGAGCAGCGTCAGCAGCGCCGCCGGCCAGGCGAGCCAGGCGCCCCGGTCCCGCCACGGCAGCTCGCTGTTCTCCAGCGCGGCCCGCGCCTGCGCCGCGTCGAGCATCCGGTCGATCCGCACGACATCCGCCTGATCGGGGGTGACCGGCAGGACCGGCACGGCGGACAGCCGGTCGAAACCGGCATCGCCCTGACCGGCCGGGAGCATGGCAAGCATGATCGCAGAGCCGGCCGCCTCAAGGCTCGCCGCGTCGGCGGGATCGAGCGCGTCCGCGACGAAAAGGACCGCGCCCGGCCCCTCCTCGCCCGCGAGAAGGCCTTGGGCCAGCGTCAGCGCCGAGGCTGCGCGGTTGCCCTCCTCGGGCATCACCTCCGGCGCGAGCCCCTCGAGATAGGGCAGCATCACGCCGGGATCCTCCGTCATCGGCACGACGCCGTGGGCGCTGCCCGCATAGGCTACCAGAGCCGTGCGCGCCCCGGACCTGAGGTCGAGCAGGTCGCGGATCTTCTGCTTGGCGCGTTCCAGCCGCGAGGGCGCGATGTCCGCCGCCTCCATCGACGGCGTCACCTTCAGGGCGACGACGAGGGCGGCCGATTGCGCCACGAACGGGTCCGGCTGGCGCGACCAGGTCGGCCCGGCCGCCCCGAGGCACAAGAGCGCCATCGCGAGCGCGGCGCCGTCGATCGGCAGGATCCGCAGCCGGCTGTCGCCGCCGACGGTGAGCGCCGCGCCGAGATGCGGGGCGATCCCGGTCCGCACCGGCGGCCGCCGCGTCGCGCCGCGCCGCACCGACCACCAGAGCGCCGCGATCGGCAGGAGCGCCAGCAGCCACAGCGGCCGCAGGAAGTGGAACGCCTCGAGCGCGAGGTCGAAGCCCGTCATGCTGACCTCCTCTCCGTCGCGGGCCCGGCGCCAAGGCGCGGTCGCAGGTGCAGCACCGCAACCGCCCCGAGCGCGATCAGCGCGGCCAGGCCCAGCGGCCAATGGGCGAGGGACTGGCGCGGGCGGTAGGACAGCGTCTCGGTCTCGCGCGGGGCGAGCGTGTCGATCCGGTCGTAGACCGTGCCCAGAGCCGCGACGTCGTCGGCGAAGAAATAGGCGCCGCCGGTGCGCGCGGCGATGTCGCGCAGCGCGCCGAGATCCACCCGCGCCTCGCCCCGCGCCGCCGGATCGCCGACGCCGATGGAATAGATCTCCACGCCCCGGCTCGCGGCGATCTCGGCGGCGTTGACCGGAGACATCGCCGAGGCCGTGTCCGATCCGTCGGACAGGAGGATCAGCAGCCGCTGCTCGATCTCGGAGGCCTCGAAGGTCCGGATCGCGAGGCCGATGGCATCGCCGAGCGCCGTGTGCGGCCCCGCCATGCCAACACTGGTCTGGGCCAGGAGGCCGGAAACCGTGTCGAGATCCTCGGTGAGCGGCGCCTGGACATAGGCCTTGGAGCCGAAGACGATGAGCGCGGCCCGGTCGCCCTCGCGCCCGGCGAGGAACTCCGCCACCACCTGCTTCACCGCGGCAAGCCGCTGCAGCCGCTCGCCGTCGGGCGCCTGGAAGTCCTGTATGTCCATCGAGCCCGAAATGTCGATCGCGAGCACCACGTCGCGCGCCGCCTTCACCCGCTCGACCGGCGCGCCGACCCGTTCCGGCCGCGCGAGCGCGAGGACGACCAGCGCCCAGACGATGACCGCCGCCGCCATCTGCAACCGTGAGCGCGCAAGCACCACCGCGCCCGGTTTCGGCTCCGCCCCGGCGGCCTCGGCGATGCGGCGGAAGAAGGGAAAGCGCAGCGCCTCGACGTGCCGCCGGTAGGGCGGCGCGAAGCGCCAGACGAGGTAGGGCAGGGGCAGGAGGATCAGGGCCCAGGGCAATGCGAGCTGGATCACGGTGTCCTCCGGTGCCCGCGGATCCAGCGCATCGCGGCGCCGCGAAGATCCGCCGCCCCGGCCTCTCGCGCGTAGGGTGCGCGGATCAGCGCCGACCCGAGGGCTTCGGGAAAGCCGCCGGTCGCGTTCAGGAACCCGACCCACTCCAGCCCCGCCAGCCCCGCCACCTCGCGCCGCGGATAGGCGGCAAGCGCGGTCCGGCGCAGGATCGCCGCAATCGCGGCGGGATCGTTCCCGGCCTTGTCGAGCGCGGCGAGCGCGGCCCGCCGGTAGGCGTTCGCGCGCCAGTGGAGCCATCCCCGCCAGAGCCCGTAAGCCAGCGCCGTGAGAACAAGCGCGCCCAGCACCCACCATCCCGCCGTCTGCGGCGCCAGCGAGACGGGGGCCGGGACCTCGGGCTCGATCAGCCGGCCCATCAGTTCCACGAGGTTCACGTTCTCGTCTTCGCCGTTCATCGCGGCCCGAGCCCCATGAGCCGGCGCATCTGCGGCAAGGTCTCCTCGCCCGTCGAAAGCGGCAGGACCGGGGGGCCGTACTTCCTCTGCCAGTCGAGCACCGTCGCGAGCCGCCCCTCGGCCATCTCCGAAAGCGCGCGGTGCCGCGCCTTGTCGCCGGTGTCGATCTCGGCCTGGAGCGTGCCATCCGAGACGACGAGCCGCAGCCCCTCGGGCAGGTCATGTGCCATCGGATCGGTCACGAGCCCGAGGATCAGGTCATTGCGCCGGGCAAGGCCGGAGACGAGGCGCTCGGCCTCATCGTCGACGCCGTCGAAGTCCGAGAGCACGATCACGAGGTGGTTCTTCGGTGCGATCCGCGCGGTCGCGCGCAGGATCCTCGACAGCGGCATCGCCTCCACCGCCGGCGCGTCGGCGCTGAGAAGCCCGTTCGCATCCGCGATCGCGGTCAGGAACCGCCTGAGCGCGGCGCGGCTGCGCTGCGGCCGGATCTCGGCGAGGGTCGCGTCGCCGAAGACGATCCCGCCGACCCGGTCGCCCTGGTCGAGGATGCGAAACGCCGTCAGCGCGGCGGCCTCCGCCGCCGTCACCGACTTCATGTTGAGCCGGGAGCCGAAGAACATCGACATCCGCTGGTCGACGACGATCAGCGCCGGGCGGTCGCGCTCCTCGGTCATCACGCGCACATAGGGCTCGCCGGTCCGCGCCGTCACCTTCCAGTCGATGGAGCGGACATCGTCTCCAGGCAGGTAGCCGCGCAGTTCCTCGAAACTGAGCCCGCGCCCTCGGAGCCGCGAGGCGTGGCGGCCGTTCAGCACCGAGCGGGCGGGCTGGCGCGGCAGGAAACTGAGCGCCCGCGACCGGGCTTCGAGCGACAGGAGATGCGGCAGGTTCGTCCGGATCCGCGTATCGCCTTCGGGTGCCGGATGGCCCGGCAGGGTGGCGGTTCGGCTCCGGGCGGCGAGGTCGCGCATCAGGGCAGCGCCACCTGCGCGATCAGCTCCTCGACGACGCGGTTGGCGCTCACGCCTTCGCCTTGGGCCTCGTAGGTCAGCGTCATCCGGTGGCGCAGCACCTCGCGCGCGATCGCGCGCACGTCCTCGGGGTCGACATAGTCGCGGCCGTTCAGCCAGGCATGGGTGCGCCCGCAGCGGTCGAGCGCCAGCGAGGCGCGCGGGCTCGCGCCGACCTCGATCCAGCGTTTCAGATCGTCGCCGTAGCCCTCCCGGTGGCGGGTCGCGTTGACCAGATCGGCCATGTAGCGTTCCATCGCCGGGGCGACATGGATCGCGCCGATCTCGCGGCGGGCTTCGAAGATCACCTCCTGCGAGATCGGCGCCGGCTTTTCCTTCGCCTGGGTCGCGATCTCCTCACCGCGCACCAGCCGGATCACCTCCACCTCGTCCTCCACCGGCGGATACTCGATGAGGACATGCATCAGGAACCGGTCCATCTGCGCTTCGGGCAACGGATAGGTGCCCTCCTGCTCCACCGGGTTCTGGGTGGCCATGACCATGAACAGGGGCGGCATCCGGTGGGTGGTGCCGGCCACGGTCACCTGTCGCTCCTCCATCGCCTCGAGAAGCGCGGCCTGCACCTTGGCGGGCGCCCGGTTGATCTCGTCCGCAAGGACGAGATTGGCGAAGATCGGTCCCGGCTCGAAGCGGAACTCGGCCGCGCCCTCGGCCTGATGGTAGACCTCGGTGCCGGTCACGTCCGATGGCAAGAGGTCGGGCGTGAACTGGATGCGCGAGAAATCGCAGTCGAGGTTCTTCGCGAGCGATTTGATCGCGCGCGTCTTGGCGAGACCGGGCAGGCCCTCGACCAGAAGGTTGCCGTTCGCCAGAAGCCCGATCAGCAGCCGCTCGATGACGTCGCGCTGGCCGATGATGGCCTGACCCATCCGGGCGCGGAGCTCTTCGATTGCGTCGCGCGCCGTCATTCTGCCGTCGCCTTCGCGGCTCCGTCGCCGGGTGCCGGCAGCGCCTCCGTCAGCGGCAGGCCC
This sequence comes from Albidovulum salinarum, assembly GCF_025673475.1. Classification (NCBI taxonomy): domain Bacteria; kingdom Pseudomonadati; phylum Pseudomonadota; class Alphaproteobacteria; order Rhodobacterales; family Paracoccaceae; genus Albidovulum; species Albidovulum salinarum. The sequence goes on from NZ_JAOVQO010000015.1 coordinate 51,206, forward strand.
AATGCGCCCGAGGGCGGCTTGGCGCCGAGATAGACGGCGATCGTCGGGGCGACATCGACGGTCTCGACCCTGCGCGAGACCCGCGCCGGCGCGATGCCGGGGCCGGCGATGAGGATCGGCACATGGCTGTCGTAGGTCCAGGGCGAGCCATGCGCCGAGGCGACCGTGAGCCCGTCGAAATCGGCGATGAACCAGTGCGGATCGAAGACGACGTAGATATCGCCCGACCGGTCCGGGTTGAAGTTCGCGAGCACCGCGTCCTGGATCTTGCCGCGCGCGACCGCGCCCTCGCGCAACGCCGAGCTTGGGATCGCGTAGGCGATGCCCGGCAGCTTCTCCAGCTCGTCGGCCACGACCCGCTCGACCTCGGCCTTGTCGAGTCCCCGCGCCGCGATCGCCGCCGTGTTGAGGTAAAGGTAGGGGTTCGAGTAGTTGAGGATCAGATCCCGGCTTTCCCCGAATTCCGCCCGCAGCCGCACGAAGCCGGGCTCCGTGTCCACCCGCTCGAAATCGAAGGTTCCCGCCTCGATCCCCAGCGTCGCGAGATAGCCCGGATGCTCGGGCGCGCCGTGATCGGCCGACAGCACGATCAGCGTCCGGTCGAGCCCGACGCGTTCGTCCACATGGGCGAGGAGGTTGGCGAGCGTCCGGTCCAGACGCGCGAAGTTGTCCTCGGCTTCGAGGCTGGACGGGCCGAAGAGGTGCCCGACATAGTCCGTCGAGGACAGGCTCACCGCGAGGAAGTCCGGCACCGCGTCCTGCCCGAGCCCCTCGGCGTCGATCAGCGACTTGGCAAAGTCCACCGTGATCTCGTCGCCCGCCGGGCTGAGCGTCAGGAGCGTCGTGAAATAGCGGTTGTCCGCCTCGCCCCAGGCATGCGGAAAGGTGCGCCCGAAGCCGGGGAAGTCGGTCTCCCAGGGCTGGTCGTCGCTCGTGCCGAACATGTAGGTCTCGGGCGCGGCCGAAAGCTCCCAGCTCTGCCCGGCATAGCCCGCGACGGTGCCCTTCGCCTCCCATTCTGCGATCCATTCGGGGTAGGCGTCGAGGTAGAAGGTGCTGCTGACGAACCTGCCCTCGGACTTGGAGAACCAGTAGGCGGTGCCGGCATGGCCGGCCATCGAAATCGCGCCGCGATCCTTGACCGAGACGCCGAAGACCTTCGACGCAGGCCCGAAATGAAGCGCGATCTCGTCCGCGACCGTGGAGGTCAGGATGTTGCGCGGCGAGCGGCCGTCGGTCGTGGCGGCGCGTTGCGTCGGGTCGATCTCGGCCGAGGCGTCCACACCGGCGGCGCCGACGAGCGGGAAATCAGGGTCCTGCACGTTGTAGAACTGCGTGCCGGCGACGCGGTCGAACCACAGGTTCGCCACCATGCCGTGGATCGCGGGATCGGTGCCGGTCGCCAGCGTCGTGTGGCCGACGATCGTCTCGGTATTTGCGTGCCGGTGATGCGCGTTGGCGAAATGGACGCCGTGATCCAGCAGGTAGCGGAAACCGCCGTCGCCGAGGTGGCGTCCGTAGCGATCGATCAGGTCGCCCCGGAACTGGTCGACGGTGATCTGGAGCACCAAGGGCGGCGCTTCCTGCGCCTGTGCCGCAACGGCGATCTGAAGCGTGCCCAGAAGGGCCGCGCAATAGCTCGTCCTCATGATTGTCTGCCCTCTCCTGAGAGGGCGGGGCCGCGCCCAGACGCGGCCCCGCACTATTCCCGTCAGTTGGACGCGGTGCCGCCGTCCTGAAGCTTCCGCATCACCTGGTCGATCGAGAAGCTGCCCGGCGTCTGCCGCGGCGGATATTCGACGAAGGTCTGCAGGAACGCCCCGACGAAGGCCTGTGCCGGAGCGAGCACATAGGCGCGCCGCAGCCGCCAGTCCGAATAGTAGATCGATTCCTCGATCGCGCGCTCGAACGGGTCGGACAGGAGGTTGATCAGCTTAGGCAGGCGCAGGAAGATGAAGGGCTCCTCCCAGACCTCGAAGCCTTCGGCGCGCTGCTCGGCGAAGACGACCTTGTACTGGTCGTAGCGCATGGCGAGCAGGTCGCCGGTGTCCGAGAAGTAGAAGAACTCGCGCCGCGGGCCCTTGTCGGTCTCGCCCGCGAAGTAGGGCAGGAAGTTGTAGCCGTCGAGATGGACCTTGGTGTTTTCCTCGCCGAACGGCGTTTCCTGGAGCATCTTCTCCTTCATGTCCGGATCGCCGAGCGCAGCCATGATGGTCGGGAACCAGTCGAGATGGCTGATCGTCGCGTTCGAGCGCCGGCCCGGTTCGATCACGCCCGGCCACTTGACCAGAAGCGGAATCCGGAATCCGCCATCCCAGTTGTCGTTCTTCTCACCCTTGAACGGTGTCGTTCCGCCGTCGGGCCAGGAGAAGACCTCGGCGCCGTTGTCGGTCGAGTACATGACGACCGTGTTGTCGGCGATCCCCAGCGCGTCGAGCTTGTCGAGCATCTGGCCGACCATGCCATCGTGTTCGACCATGCCGTCGGGATAGATGCCGAGCCCGGTCACGCCCCGGCTTTCCTCCTTCAGATGCGTGAAGATGTGCATGCGCGTGGTGTTGTACCACAGGAAGAAGGGCTTGTTCTGCGCGACCGCACGGTCGATGAAGTCGAGCGCGCCGGTCGTGACTTCCTCGTCGATCGTTTCCATGCGCTTGCGCGTGAGCGGTCCGGTGTCTTCCTCCTGGCCGTCGGCAGTCGCCCGGATGACTCCGCGCGGACCGAAGTTCTGGCGGAACTCGTCGCTTTGCGGATAGTCCTCGTTCTCCGGCTCCTCTTCGGCGTTCAGATGGTAGAGATTGCCGAAGAACTCGTCGAAGCCGTGGTTCGTCGGCATGTGCTCGGCAAGATCGCCGAGGTGGTTCTTGCCGAACTGGCCGGTCATGTAGCCCTTGGACTTGACGTATTCCGCGATCGTGGGATCGCGCGGGTCCATGCCCTCCTTCGCGCCCGGCAAGCCGACTTTCAGAAGCCCGGTGCGGAAACCGGATTGCCCGGTGATGAAAGCCGCCCGGCCGGCGGTGCAGGACTGTTCGCCATAGGCATGCGTGAAGAGCATGCCTTCGTTTGCGATCCGGTCGATGTTCGGGGTCTCATAACCCATCATGCCCTGGTTGTAGGCCGAGATGTTCCAGTACCCGACATCATCTCCCCAGATCATGAGAAAATTCAGAGGCTTCGCGTCCTGAGACAAGGCCGGCCCGGCCGCCATCATCGCCGCCACCGCAAAAACAAATCTCTTCAATTCCTTTCCTCCCTGTTCTTTTGTCTCCGTTGATTTTCGTAATTGTGCGCGAAGCGTAATAGTGGAGGGCCGAGTCGCACAACCCCGTTTGCCGCCTTTCGGACACCTTCCTGCCGCAACGGAAGGTGCTGCCATGCCCCTGAATCTGGACAATTTTGCAGACATCGCTGCCCTCGGCAGGGTCATCGCATGAGATCAAGGATCAGGATTGCCAGCCGGGCACCGGCGGGCCGGTCGTTGAGGCCGCTCACGCGGGCCGGTCGAACTCCGGCACCCGCGCGCGCCTGAGCGCCTGCGCCTCCGCGAGGATTTCCGCCCCGGCCTCTCCCGGCAGGTTCGCCGCGAGGCGCAGCGTGATGTCGGACGACTCGCGGCTCAGCCAGACCGGCGACTTCTTGAGGAACGGAAAGCCGCATTCGTTGATGGTGAAGTCGGCCAGTGCATAGCTCGATCCCTGCCGCGCGACGCCGGTCAGGATCAGCCGGATCAGGTCCTGCCGGCCGGGCCTTCCCTTCAGCGCCGCGTGCTTGACCGCGAGCATGCGCCGGTCCTCGGGCACGATCAGGTTGTCCGCGATCTCGCGCAGCCGGGCATCGTCGAGGGCTGCCAGTTCCGCATCGAGGCGTGTCAGGTCGCAGGTGACGCCGTGGCTGAAGTCGCGCGACAGGATCCACTTGCTGAGCCCGATCTCGCCGCGCCGCACGGTCCGGTTCTTGCGGTTGGTCAGCGGGAAGTTCCGCCAGAACCGCAGAAAGTCGGGATCGGCGAGAACCCGGTTGCCGAAGAGGAGCGCGAAGGAGCAGAAATGGAAGTTCCGGTGGCTGGTGCGGTAATTCCACTCGATGCTCTGGAACTCTGCCGGATTGACACGCGGAATGCCGAAGTTCGACGCGGCGGCCGCGAGATCGACGTTCAGCCCCTCCGCCTCGTCGAGCCAGTCGTTGCGGCCGGGCAGGGCGAACCAGGTGGAATCGTTGATCAGGAGCAGCCGGTCGAGCGTCGCGATCCCGGCCGCGACCGCGAGGACCCCGTCGCGATAGCCGCCGAAGTCGTAGCCGAAGTTCGGCCGTTCGATGCAGAGATGGCAGAGCGGCAGGACCCGGTCGCGGTCGGCGGCCTCGAGCGCGAGGTTCGACACGACGACCGGCGCATAGCCCTTCGACGCAAGGTATTCGAGACTGCGCAGATGCGAGGTCTGGAGCCCGTGATTGGGATAGATCAGATAGATCGCGACTTTCGCAGTGGCCGGCACCGCGCCTGCGGTCCTGCGGATCTGGCCCGCCAGCGCGAGGTCGTAATATTTCGCCGCGAAGAGATAGGTCGCCAGAGCGCCGGGTGCCGCGCGCGACTGACGAACGAAGCGACGCAACTCGCGCCCGATCTTCCAGAACGGCAGCTGACTGGCTTTGCGTCCCAAGATGTCCCGAAGCTCCTCGATCACGCGCGGGGTTCGCCCCCGCGCGGGCGGCGCGCCCACCCGGCTGTTAGATGAGGAACCGGCCCGCCCGGCGCAAGGGCAATTTGCAACGCGACGAGCCGGAGAACCACCGTGACGAGCCCGCACGCGTGGTTTCTTGGCATTGGTCAGCCGAATGAGGGGCCGCTCGCAAAGACATGATCGGCACCTGTCTCGCAGAGAACTGTGCGAATAACATGAAGGGGCGTTGGAAACCACTCGCCTCGCCAACACCAATTAGATCGACACCGGCATCAAGCCGGCGATCGGAAGACAGGCTGCGGTCTCGCATGCTCATTCCGATACCGTGATGATGTAGGCGGACATTGTCGCAGGGACGGCCAAGAAAAGGAGGAGCCGCGGTGGCGTCCCCACGGGAGGCGCGGGCGTGGCGAGCCGCGCGGCCGTCATACTAGGCCGTGTCGACAAATGGGACTCACATGGCGCCATGATCGTCGCGCAAGCCGGCATCCGCAGTGGGGACAAGCCAGGCACGAGAGCTGATGCCTGACGAGGTGCGGGCGTTACACGAGCGCTTCATCCTTGCCGCCCGTGCCCCGAATGGGTGCAAACCCGCGAACAATCGTCTTGTTCTGGACGGGATACCTGGATCGCACACACCGGTTCGCCGCGGCGCGGTTTGGCCGAGGAGTCCGGCATGCGGTCGTCGGTCTGTCGTCAGTTCCGGCGCCGGACGCGGGCGGGGGCAGCGGGAGCGGATCATGGACGCACGAATGAGGCCGGGTTAGTGCCCGAGCCCTGCGTCACACTCGGCGACCGTGGCTATTTCTCTGACGACGTTCGCAAGATCAAGGGGGTGTGCAACTAGGCGCCGGTGATCCCCATGCGGATGACCCGCAAGCTGCGCGTCGTCGACTTTCGGATCTGCGCAACCTGGTCGAGCGCTCCTTCGAAATGCGGGAAAACGCCTGACGAGTGGTCACACATGCGGCAAAGCGGCGGAAAGCGTCCTCGACCTCAACGACATCACGCCGATGCGCCTATGGCTCCGCCGTTCGTCAACATGACCCGGCTTCGACTCCGTAACAGGTGGATGTCCTGACCGGCTCGCGCCCAGCCGTCATGAGTGCCCCGAAGCCATGCGATCTCGCTCGCCAAGCCGTCGGATCGCGTTGCTCAGAACGAACGCATCTGCCCGCAGGGTTATTCGGCCGCCACCGGAACATCGAATCCGGTAATTGCATCGGGTGAGGCGTGTCCGCGCTTATCGGAGCGCCGCTGACACGACGACGCTTTGATAAGCGGTTCGTCCCTTGCGAGGGGTGGTTGCCCCGCAGGCTGACTTGCGCGCCGTTTCCAGTCGCCGAGCCAGGCGATGCCCCAGAGCGCAAGCGTTCCGGCCGGGATGTAAAGCCACGGCACGAGTGCCACGCCGTCGAAATAGCGGAGCAACGCCTGCCCTGCGAGCGACAGCAGCGTGCCCGCGGAGAAGACCAGAAGTCCCTGGCGGCCCATCAGGCGCAGCGGCTCGGCGAACCTGTGGGCACTGATCCGCGCGATGACCGGCAGGCACGAGATGACGTAGATGAGCGACAGGACGTGCAGGAGGCGCAGCATCGGCAGATAGGTCTTGTCGTGGGAGGTGATGTGGAACGGCAGCCCGACGGACTGCAGCCGCGCCATGAAGCCGTTCATGGTCGATCCGACCTCCGGCACATAGCGCCAGGCAAACACGAAGACGAGCCAGCCTGCCGCCAGAGCGAACAACACCCGGCTCTTGCGCACGAACCGCTCGCCGTCGCGCAGGGCGACGCCCGTCAGGAGCCCGATGGTGAAGATGAGCTGCCAGGCGAAGGGGTTGAAGAACCAGCCGCCGGGGTTGGGATAGGCGGGGATGTTGAGGCGGAAGAGCCCGGTGGCGAACCACAGCGCAAGCGAGCCGGCCAGCAGTGCAAGCGGAGAGCGCAAGGCCAGATGGATCGCGAAAGGCGCGGCGAGGAGCAGCACCGAATAGGCCGGCAGGATGTTCACATAGCCGATCTGGTGCCCCATCGTCACGATGCCGAGCAGGGCCTGGGACGTGTTCTCGAACACCTGCCGCAGGTTGTTCTTGGTCAGAAGTTCGGTCAGTCCGAACGCCTCGGCCGCCGCCGCGAAGATGGCAATGCCGGCCATGGTCAGGAAGACATGGCTCAGGTAGAGCACCCAGGCCCGCTTCCAGACCGGAGCGATCCCGGACCAGACGCCGATCTCGCGCCAGCGTACGATGCCCGCGGTATAGGCCAGCCCGGCGGCCATGCCGGACATGGCGAAGAAGCTCTCGGCCGCGTCGGTGAAGCCGATGTTGCGGAGCGTGAGGTATTCGTACCAGTTGCCCGGCACATGATCGATGAAGATCATCACCAGGAGCAGGCCCCGGAACAGGTCGATCCGGGGATCGCGCGGGCGCCGGGTGCGGCCTGCGGTCTGCGTGTCAGGCTGGGACATGAAGAGCCTCGTTCGGCAGGGCCTCGGCGGCCGCTGAGTCATGACTTGTTGCGAGCCAGCGACCGTGAATCTCGCGGAAGCTGGCGAGGACCGGCGGCGCGGTGGTCTCTTCGGGAACGCTGAAGTGGCGCGCACCGACGGGTTGCGACGACCACGAGATCAGCAGCGGTGCGGCGATCATCGGCAGCGCCACCGGAAGCAGCCACGGCAGCAGGTCGGACGCGAACTGCCACGTCAGGCCGAGGACGATGAGCCCGGTCGTCACGATCCAGCCTGAGGCTCTTGCCGCCTCGGCGAAGGTCAGCGCGCCCTCACCGCGCGCATTGGCCGGCCAGCCGCCATCCTGCCCCGAGAGGACCTGAACGACGGCGCGCGACTGGAACATCAGCATGACCGGGGCGAGCGCCGAGGTCAGCAGGATCTCGACCGCCACCGACGCCAGCGCGCGCGCCGATCCGCCGAACTCGCGGGTGCGCCCGGTGATGGCGGATTTCGTCAGGATGGCGAACTTGGGCATGATCAGCAGCCCGATGATGCCGAGCACCAGGGCCGTGATCTCGCGGCTGCGGTCCGACGGGAAGACCGGGAAGAGCTGGTAGGTGTTGGGGAAGTAGTCCGGCTCGGGCGCCAGCACGGTACCCGCCACCGTGCTGATCAGGAACACCCCCCAGAGGACTGAGACAAGATAGGCGAAGATGCCCTGGACGAAGACGAAACGGCTCCATCCGGCCAGGCCTGGCGCGAAGAGAAGCCGCATGTGCTGGAGGTTGCCCTGGCACCAGCGACGGTCGCGCTTGGCGTAGGAGAGGATGTTTTCCGGCCCCTCCTCGTAGGACCCGCCGATGCCGCTGTCCACGAGGACGCGCCAGCCGCCCCGGGCCAGCAGGGCGGCTTCCACGTAGTCGTGCGACAGGATGTGACCGCCGAGCGGCGGCTTGCCGGACAGCTCCGGCAGGCCGCAGGACTGGGCGAAGGCATTGACGCGGATGATCGCGTTGTGGCCCCAGTAGGGACCGGTCGCACCCTGCATCCGTTCGAGCCCGCGGGTAAAGACCGGGCCGTGAAATGCCGCGGCGAACTGCATCGCGCGGCCGAAGAAGCTGCGCGCGCCGATGATCCGCGGCAGGGTCTGGAGGAGACCAAGCTTCGGATCCGCATCCATGCGCGCGATCATCGCGGCGAGCGCCTCGCCGGACATCAGGCTGTCGGCGTCGAGCGTCACCGCATAATCATAGGCGCCGCCGGACCTGCGGATGAAATCCTCGACGTTGCCGGCCTTGCGCCCGCGGTTGTCGCTGCGGTTGCGGTAGTAGATGTGACCGCCGCCGCCGGTTTCGGCGATCAGCAGGCGGAAGGCCGCGTGCTCGGCCGCCTGCCCCTCGGCGGAGCGCGTGTCGGACAGGATCACGATGTCGAGCTTCAGCCCCGCGTCCCGGATCGAGCGGTCCATCGCGGCGATCCGCGCGAAGGTCGCAACCGGATCCTCGTTGCAGATCGGGACGAGCACCACGGTCGCAGCGTCCGAATTCACCGCTGCGATCGTGGTGGAGCGCCGCCGCGGCCGGAGCCCGGTCAGGGCCAGCGCCGCGCCCCAGGCCAGCCAGCCGGTGGTCAGCAGGATCAGGACGGTGCGAATGGCGTCCCAGACCTGGAACCCGTCCTGCAAACCGGCATCCGTGATGAGGACCGACGCACCGATCGCGGCGGTGGCGGCGAAGCCGATCGCCAGCACCCGGATCCGGACCGTGGCGGCGTCCGGCGAGAGATGAGCCCGTGATGTCACGTCAGCCCCGCGCCGGGCGTCAGATGTGCTGACCCGGCAGGAACAGCCGGAACAGCTGGGCGAACTCGAAACGGCCGGAGCGGCGTTCGAGCTCCTGGCGCGGCATGTCGAGCGGCGCCTCGGGCGGCCCCCAGAACCGGGGGTCTTCGGGTATCAGGACCGTTTCGGCTCGTGCCTGATGCAACGTCTCGGTCATTCGGTCACCCACTGGTAGAGCCATATCTCGCTCAGGTTTTGTCCGTATCCGGTAATGGCGGCTTGGATTTCCATCGTGTTCTGGTCGCCCGCCGGCACCGCTTCGATGACGAGGCGCCAGTCGCCCGTGCCCGCGATCGGCGACAGGATCGCCTGCGTGAGCTCGCCGCGCAGGACCGTCACCTTGGGGGTGATGTCCGCGTCGCGCGGAAGGTCAGCGAGCAGGCCGCCCCGGAAATCGACGACGAACTTCTTCCCGTCGGTCGTGCCGGACACGCCGGCGACGCCGCCCTTGCCGACCCGCGTGCGCAGGATCCGCGCCCGTTCCTTCGAACGGTCGCCGGCGGGGGACAGGCCCCAGTGCAGGCGATAGGAGACTTCGAGGCTGTCGCCCTTCCGGGCGGGCGTGGCCGGAACCCAGTAGGCGACGATGTTGTCGTTGCCTTCGAGATCCGACGGGATCTCCAGCAACCGGACCGAGCCCTGGCCCCAGTCTCCGAGCGGTTCCACGATCAGCGACGGGCGCCGCTCGTAATGCGCCTGCGCGTCGAGATACTGGTCGAAATCGCGCTCGCGCTGGATCAGCCCGAAGGACGCGGGGTTCTGTGCGCCGAGGTAGGAATTGCCGAGCTGGGCGGGATTCACCAGCGGGCGGACGAAGGTCTCGCCGTCCCGCGTATTGAGCACGAGGTGGTCGCTGTCGTGCACCGCGGGCCGGAAATCGTCGAACGCGCCCGGATCGGCGCCGCCGAACAGGAACATCGACGTCAGCGGCGCGATCCCGAGCTGCTCCACGTCCTCGCGCAGGAACAGCCGCGCGGTCACGTCGACGACGGTCGTGCTGCCCGGCTTCAGGACGAGGCGGTAGGCGCCGGTGACCGATTTCGACTGAAGCGCCGCGTAGACGACGACTTCGTCGGCGCCGGGGGCGGGACGTTCGATCCAGAAGTCGGTGAACCGGGGAAACTCCTCGCCGCTCGACATGCCAGTATTGACCGCCAGCCCGCGCGCGGACAGACCGTAGACGGTGTCGCGTCCGAGCGCCCGGAAATAGCTCGCCCCGAGGAAGGCCGCGACCTCGTCATAATGGTCGGCGCGATTGAGAGGCGACATGAGCCGGAACCCGGCGACGCCCGGCATCTCGAAGTCGGCGGGGATCTCGGCCTTCACGTTGGCGTAGTCGAAATCGGCCGTCGAGAAACGCATCGGCGTGGCGGTGCCCTCGGTCACCTCGGAGAGGTGGACCGGTTCGTTGAAGAGCCAGCCGAGGTGAAAGGCGTTGAGGTGGAACGGCGCATTTTTCTGGTCCGCCCATCGCGTCCGCTCGCGGCGGAAGCCCACCCGCTGGTAGTCGTCGTAGTCAAACTCGGCGAGGAAGCCTTCGACGGCCTCCGCGGGCTTGGGTGCGGCCGCGGCGGCGGCGCGCATCTCGCCGGTCAGCCAGTCGAAGGAGAAGGCCACGCCCGCGGGCGCGGTGCCGGTGGTCCCGGTCGAGCTGTCCTGGGCGAAGGCCGGCAAGGAAGGGGCCAGTGCCGCCAGGGCGACAGATGACAGCAAGCCCGTGACGAGCTTGCGGCGCGTGCTGCAGGTGCGAACTTCGCGAATCGGCCTGACCAAGGAACACATCCCAACTTCCTGACTCAGCGCCGTATTTCTTCGCTGCGTCGTAGAATGCAAGAGGGAGAACATCACGCACGCGTGCATTTTCCTACGCCGGTGCAATTTGTCGGCGGCGTCCTGCTTAAAAACATGGCTTCAGCCCGCTCTCGGTATCAGATCCGGCAAGCGGGATCCGAGAAAACCGCACCGCCGGGTCTGTGTCTTGCCCGAGCTGCGGCGGGGTGACCCGGCGAAACAGGTTGATACCGTGGCGCGGCGGTCGCGCGGCGACCGCAGCCCGGTGCATGGAGAAAGCTCTCGTCGGGACCGGGGCGAGGTGACACATGCCGGGCGCAGGAGTTCGACGTCCATCAGAATCGGATCAAGCGATGACGCGGCTTGATTTGTCCGTCGTTGGTCTCCTTGCGGAACCGGAGCCATGCTCATGGCCTGGGATCGACGCGGCCTGCCCCTGGGAACAAGCCCGAGCGGTTACTCTCCGCGATCGCGCGCTGCCGCGACGGCTCGCGCGCTCACTTCCGCATGAACGAGGCCTCGGGAGTCGGCTGTTGTCGCGATTGCAACTGCGTCACGCGGCCCCGGCCCGGTCGAGGATCTGACGCAGCCGCGCGAAGCTTGCCGCGATGCTCTCCGGCTCGTCCTCCGAGAGAAAGGCGTCGAGCGTGGGCCAAACCCTGACCGCCGCGTCGATGAGCGGATCGGAGCCGCTCACGTAAAGCCCGGCCTGGATCATCATCTCCGCCCGGTCATAGGCGCCGAGCAGCCGCCGCGCGCGGGCGATGAGCGCGTTCTCGGCCTCGCTCGCCGCCTGCGGCAGGGAACGCGAGACCGACCGAAGCATGTTGATCGCGGGATAGCGGCCGCGCTCGGCGATCTCGCGCTCCATCACGACGTGGCCGTCGAGCACACCGCGCAGGATATCGGCGACCGGCTCGTCCATGTCCGAGCCCGCGACCAGGACGGAAAGCACCGCCGTTATGTCGCCCGCACCCTCCAGCCCCGGCCCGGCGCGCTCGGCGAGCGACATGATCAGGTGCGAGGTCGAGGGTGGAAAGCCCCTCAGCGAGGGCGGCTCGCCCGACGCAAGCGCCACCTCGCGATGCGCCTCGGCCAGGCGGGTGATTGAATCGGCGAGCAGCAGCACCTGCAGGCCGCGGTCGCGGAAGTGCTCGGCCACCGTCATCGCTGCCCAGGCGCAGCGGCGGCGGATCAGCGGCGACTGGTCCGATGTCGCGGCCACGACGACGCTGCGCGCCATGCCGTCGGGGCCGAGGACGCCTTCGACGAAGTCGCGAAGTTCACGCCCGCGCTCGCCGATCAGGGCGATGACGATCACATCGGCTAGGACTCCGCGGGCGAATTTCGCCAGGAGCGAGGACTTGCCGACGCCGGAGCCGGCGAAGAGCCCGATCCGCTGGCCGCGCACCAAGGGCAGGAGCGTGTTGAAGACCGCCGCCCCGGTCTCCAGCCGCGCGCCGAGCCGGCGGCGCCGCGACGGGGCTGGCGGCGCGGCACGCAGGGCCCTTTCCTCTGCTCCGCGCATTAACGGGCGGCCGTCGATCGGCTGGCCGAACGGATCGAGGACACGTCCGATCCAGCTGTCGTCGGGCGCGATCCCGCCCGCGCCGAGCAGCTCCACCCCGTCACCGATCCGCGCCCCGTCGACCGGTCCGTCGGTCAGCACCGTCGCGCCGTCCGGATCGAGTGCCACGACCTCGCCGCCGACCGCCGCGCCCTCGACGAGCCGGACCCGGTCGCCAAGCCGCCAGTCGGGGCCACAACCGCTCACCTTGAGCACGCCGCGGCCGATCTCGCGGATGCGCCCGAGCCGGCGCAGCGCGCCACATCCGCCGATTTCCGCCCTGAGCCGGTCGAGCCCGAGTGTCGCCATTCTGACCTCCCTGTGTTCCGCAACCGTTTCTAAAGGAATCGGGGTTAAGGCTTGATTGAAAGCTCGGAGGAGAAGCCCCGATGTTCGAGAAACCGGAGATCCTGTCGCTGGCCGCATCGCTCGCTGCCCATGCCGCCACGCGGCAGTCGGCGATCGCGCAGAACGTGGCGAATGCCGACACGCCCGGATACCGCCCGCGCGACGTCGCCGACTTCGCCGCGACCTACCGCGCCGAAAGCGCGGGCGGGCTGCGCCAGACCCGCGCGGGCCATCTCGGGGTGTCGGAGGCGGCGGAGCGGTTCACGCTCATCGAGCGGGTGGGGGGCGGCTCGCTCTCGCCGAACGGCAATGCTGTGTCGCTCGAGACCGAGATGGTGAAGGCCGCGGATGTGCAGCGCGAGCAGAACCTGGCGCTGGCCATCTACGGCAAGTCGCTCGCGATCCTGCGTGCGTCGATCGGGCGCCGGTAGGGACGGAGGCGCAGGATGAGTGATTTCAGCTCCAGCCTGTCGGTCGCGGCGAGCGGCATGGAAGCGCAGGCAATGCGGCTGCGCCATGTCTCCGAGAACATCGCCAATGCCGACACGCCCGGCTACCACCGCAAGACCACCGCCTTCGAGGCGGTGCTGGAACGGGGCCAGACCACCGGAGAGGTCCGGCTCGGCCCCGTGGAACTCGACCGGCGGGAGCTGACCCGGATCCTCGATCCCGGTCATCCGCTGGCCGATGAGAACGGCTACTACGACGGCTCGAATGTCGATCTGGTGGTCGAGATCGCTGACGCGCGCGAAGCGCAGCGCAGCTACGAGGCGAACCTCAGGATGTTCGAGCAGACGCGGCAAATGTCGCGCAACCTGCTCGAACTCCTGCGCCGCTGACAGGAAGAGGTCCGGAATGGACGTAAGAACCTCATTCGCCGCGCAGATCTACGCGCAGGCCCGGCCGGCCACCCAACCGTCGCCGAACGCGGCGGGGTCGGCCGGGACCTCGGGCGCCTTCAGCGCGCTTGCCGGCAGTTTTGCCGAGACCCTGCGGGCCGGCGAGGAGACCGCGAAGGCCGCCATGATCGGCGGCGCGGACCCCCACGCGCTGGTCGAGGCGCTGGCGGCGAGCGAGCTTGCGGTCGAGACCGCGGTGACCCTGCGCGACAAGGTCGTCGAGGCCTACCAGGAAATCCTGAGAATGCCGGTCTGAGCCATGGAGGAAGCGGTCTTCTTCGACACGATGCGCCAGGGGCTCTGGATCGCCGTGATCATCTCGGCGCCGCTCCTGGCCGTCGCGCTGGTGATGGGGGTGGTGATCGGCCTCTTCCAGGCGCTGACCTCGGTGCAGGAAATGACACTTACCTTCGTGCCCAAGGTCGGCGCGATGCTCGCCGTGTTCTGGGTCTCGATGACCTTCATGTCGGGGATGCTGGTCGCGTTCTTCACCGACCGCATCATCCCGCTGATCGCGGGGATCTGAGCGATGGACAACGCGAGCTACACGACGCTCAACCGCCAGTCCGGGCTGATGGCCGAGATGCGCGCGGTGGCCAACAACATCGCCAACCTCTCGACCACGGGCTTTCGCCGCGAGGGGGTGATCTTCGCCGAACATGTCGCGGCGCTCGAGGGCGCGGAGCCGTCGCTCTCGATGGCCACCGCCGAGGCGCGCAGCGTCAATCTCGCTCAGGGTGCGCTGGTCAAGACCGGCGGAACCTTCGACCTCGCGATCGAGGGCGCAGGCTTCTTCCAGGTCGAGACGCCGGACGGGCCCAGGCTGACCCGTGCCGGCGCCTTCACGCCCTCGCCCGAGGGCGAGCTCGTGACCGCCGACGGCGCCCGGCTCCTCGACCTCGGCGGTGCGCCGGTCTTCGTGCCGGCCGATGCCGGACCGGTCGCGGTCGCGGAGGACGGCACGGTCTCGGTCGGCGGCAATCCGGTCGCCCAGATCGGGCTTTTCGTGCCCGCCGGTCCGGGCGACCTCGTCCACGAAGGCGGAACCCGCTTCGCCGCCCCGGGCGGGATCGAGCCGCAGGAGGACGGCACCATGTTCCAGGGCTTTCTGGAACATTCCAACGTCGATCCGGTCGCCGAGATCGCCCGCATGATCGAGGTCCAGCGCGCCTACGAGATGGGCCAGGGTTTCCTCGACAACGAGGACCGGCGGATCCGCTCGGTGATCGAAACCCTCGGCCGGACATAGGAGACCGACCCATGCGTGCCCTCCAGATCGCCGCCACCGGCATGAGCGCCCAGCAGATGCGGGTCGAGGTGATTTCCAACAACCTCGCCAACATGTCGACCACCGGCTTCAATGCCCGCCGCGCCGAGTTCGCCGACCTGCACTACCAGCAGGTGACCCGGCCTGGCACGATCAATGCCAGCGACGGAACCGTCGTGCCGACCGGGGTCCAGCTCGGCCTCGGCGTGCGTCCATCTGCGGTGACGGTGAACATCTCGCAGGGCTCGCTGTCGGAGACCGGCGGCGATCTCGACGTCGCGATCGAGGGGCTCGGCTATATCGAGGTGGCCTTGCCATCGGGGCTCTCGGCCTATACCCGCGACGGGGCGCTGAAGCGGTCGGCCGACGGGCTGATCGTCACCTCCGACGGACACCAGGTCGCGCCGGGGATCACCATCCCGGCCGACGCCCGCTCGCTCTCGATCAACGCGGCCGGGGAGGTCTACGCCTATTTCAGCGACCGGGTGCAACCCGAGCTTCTCGGCCAGATCACGCTCGCGGGCTTTGCCAACGAGAAGGGCCTCGAGGCGATCGGCTCGAACCTCTTTCTCGAGACGGCCGCGTCCGGCCCCGCCGCGATCGCGGTGCCGGGCGAGGACGGGCTCGGTACGCTCCGGCAGGGGTTCCTCGAGGACAGTTCCGTCGATGCGGTGCGCGAAATCACCGAGCTGATCGAGGCGCAACGCGGCTACGAGCTCAATGCCAAGGTCATCACCGCCGCCGACCAGATGCTCGGCGCGACGACGCAGGTGCGGTGATGCGGATCTGGATCGTTCTGTTCCTCGGGATTGCCGCGATCCCGGCTTCGGCCGAAACCCTGGTCGCCGCCCGGACGCTCCGGGCGCAGACGATCGTCACGCCGGACGACGTGCTGACGCAATCGGGAACCGTGCCGGGTGTGCTGACGGACGCGACCGAGGCGATCGGGCTCGAGACCCGCGTCGCAATCTACCAGGGCCGCCCGATCCGGCCTGCCGATCTCGGCCCGCCGGCGATCGTCGATCGCAACCAGATTGTGGCGCTGAGCTACGTCGCCGGGGCGCTCACGATCACCGCCGAGGGCCGCGCGCTCGCGCGCGGCGGGGTCGGGGATCGCATCAGGGTGATGAATGTCGCCTCCCGCACCACCGTCTCCGGCGTCGTCGCCGCCGGCGGGTCGGTGCGGGTCATGGCGGAACGCTGAAATGGAGACGAACGAATGCGTTTGAGAGTGATGGCCGCGCTGCTTATTGCGCTGACCGGCTGTGCCCGGATGGAAAACGTCGGCAAGGCGCCCGCCTTCACGCCGGTCGAAGGCGGCAACGAGTATTACGCGATGTCGACCTCGGGCCTGCCCCTGACCGCCGAGCCGCGCTACGCGGGCGACGACGCTTCGCTCTGGTCGCGTTCGCGCGGTTCGCTGCTCGGCGACCGCCGCGCCGGCCAGCGCGGCGACATCCTGACCGTGGTGGTCGAGATCGACGACAAGGCCGAGATCTCGAATTCCAGCGGCCGCTCGCGTGAAGGCTCCGACGAGATGGGGATCCCCCACCTCGCCGGCATACCGCAGCGGCTCGACCGTCGGATGCCCGAAGGCGCGAGCGTCGCCAATGCCTACAGCACCTCGTCCGCGTCGAGCTATCAGGGCGACGGTTCGGTCAAGCGCAAGGAGAAGCTGACGCTTCGGATCGCCGCGACGGTCGTCGAATCACTGCCGAACGGCGTCCTGCGCATCCACGGATCACAGGAGGTGCGGGTGAACTTCGAGGTGCGCGAACTCATCGTCCAGGGCTTCGTCCGGCCCGAGGACGTCTCGCGCCAGAACGAGGTCACCTATGACAAGATCGCCGGGGCGCGGATATCCTACGGTGGCCGCGGCCAGATCACCGATGTCCAGCAGCCGCGCTATGGTCAGCAGGTCGCCGACATCCTGCTACCGTTCTGAGGCCGTCAATGCGCAAGGTCGTGCCACTCCTCCTCGCGCTTTTCGGGCTCGCCGCAGGCGGCGGGGCGGGGTTCTGGCTGCGCCCGGCACCCATGGAGAGCGTATCGATCGATCCCTGCGGCGAGGGCGGCGCAGAGCCGGCCGCTCTCGGCGAGGCGCATGCCGAACCGGAGGACGCTGCGGCCGATCCCGAACATCCCCCCGAATACGTTAAACTCGCCAACCAGTTCGTTGTCCCCGTGGTCGAGCACGGCGATGTGGCGGCCCTGGTTATCCTCTCGATCAGCCTGGAGGTTACGGCGGGCAGCACCGAGCAGGTCTTCGCCCGCGAACCGAAGATCCGCGACGCGTTCCTGCGCGTGCTCTTCGATCATGCGAATGTCGGTGGGTTTGAGGGCGCCTTCACCGAATCGAACAAGATGGAAGTCTTGCGTGGCGCTCTCCTCGAGGTCGCGCGCAAGTCGATGGGTCCGGCGATCACCGGAGTGCTCATCGTCGACATTGTCCGGCAGGACAGCTGACCGCCGCGCACCGAACCGCGTTCCCGCTGGTCCGTCCTAGCGATCGCGCCGGCGCATCGAGGTCTCGATGCGCGCCTCCGCCAGAAGCCGATCAAGCACCGTGCTTTGGCCGAAAGAGCGCGCGGCCGCGGCCCTCGCGGTCTGACAGTCCTCGGTCGCCCGCTCCAGTTCTCCGCCAAGAACCGTTCGCCGCGCAGCCATCAGGCGCGCGAAAGCCTGCTGGGCAACGAGCGTGCCGGCATCCTCGCTACGCTCGGCGGCGCACCATGCCTCGGTTTCGGCCTGGTCGAGGGCGCGGAGACGCGCCTCAATGGCGGCGCGGCGCGCACCGGCGGCCGACAACGCCATCTGGTTGGCCTCCTTCTTCAGCGTCGCGAGGCGGGCGAGCGCCGCGAGGCGTCCGGCGCCGCTCATCCGCCCCTCCTCGCGCGGGCCCTCTGGCGCATGTTTTCGGCGAAGCGGATCGCGGCGGCTACCGCGGCGTAATGTTCGGGCCGCACCTCGCGACCGATCTCGACCCCGGCATGGAGCGCACGCGCTGTCGACGGGTCGGACCGGATCGGCACCCCGGCCGTGGCCGCCGCCTCGCGGATGCGCGCGGCAACCGCATCGACGCCCTTCGCGACGCACATCGGCGCCCGCCCGCTCGCCCGGTCCCAGTGCAGGGCCACGGCGAAGTGGGTGGGGTTCACGATCACCACATCGGCTTTCGGAACGTCCGCGAGCATCCGGTTGGTCGCAATCGCCTCCGCCCGCTGCCGGCGCAGGCCTCGCATCTGCGGGTCGCCCTCGGACTGCCTAAGCTCGTCGATCAATTCCTGACGCGACATCCGGTTCCGGCGCAGATGCTCATGTCGCTGCCAGAGATAGTCGAGGGCGCCAAGCCCGCCCGCCACCAGCACGAGCAGGAACAGGAACTCAACGATCAACCGCACGAGTTCGGCCACCGCGAGGCCGGGATCGAGGCTCTGGCTGGTCAGCATTCGCGGCAGCCGGTCGATCAGAAAGACGGTCAACAGGGCCGCGATGATGACCAGCTTCGCCGTGCTCTTCGCGAATTCGAACAGCCCGGTGCGACCGAATTTCTGCCTGGCGTTGCCGAGCGGGTTGATCCTCGACAGCCGAGGCATGAGCTTCTCCGGGGCGAAGACCCAACCGCGCTGGGCAAAGATGATCGCCGCGACGGCGACCATCGGCGCGATCAGGAACGGCAGTGCCGGCAGCGCCGAGGCAAGGACCATGTCGCCGGCCAACTCGCCGCCCGACACGAGCAGCCTTGTGCCTAGCGTGTCGGCCTGATCGAGCACAGACACGCCCCAGTCGCCGAACCGCCGCAGAGCCGTGCTGCCGATCGCCGCACAGGCCAGGAAGAAACCGCCATAGCTCGCCGCGATCGCCAGTCCGGTCGAACGGACCAGTTCACCGCGTGCCCGTGCCTCGTCGAGCTTCTTCTGTGACGGCTCATGCTCCTTCTCGCCGCCGTCCTCTTCGCTCATCGCGCGGCTCCGAACGGATCGGCGAGAAGCGCATTGAAGCTGCCGGCCCAGAGCGAGAGCCCGACCGGCGCGACGATCGCCAGCAGGACCAATGCCCCGGCGGTCACGGCAGGGGCGCCGACGAAGGCCACCATCAGTTGGGGCATCGTCCGGTTGATCGCACCGAGTGCCAGGTTGTAGACGAACGAGGCGATGACGAAGGGCACGGCGAGGCTGAACGCCAGCGCAAAGGCTCGGCCGATGTGATCCACGCCCCAGTAGCGCATAAGAGTCGCGTCGGGAAACCGGCCCGGCGGCAGGGCGTCATAGGATAGGATCAGCGCCTCGGCCAGTCGCACATGCAGACCCGCCATCATCGCCAGAGCAAGGCTGCCAGCCACGAGGAGATGCGACATCGTCGGCATCGGCTCGCCCCCGGCTCCGAAAAGCTGTGACAGCGAGCTCGACTGCGCGGCGATCGTTCCGGCCATCTCGAGCGCGAGAGTCATCAGCCGCAGCACTAGCCCGAGAGCAAGGCCGATCACGCTCTCGGTCGCGAAGCAGGCAAGCAGGGTTCCGAGCCCCTGCGTGAGCGGAGCGACTTGCGTGCCCACAGCCGGCGAGACGATTGCCGTGAAGACGAGCGCCAGCGCCAGCTTCACGCGAACCGGCACGGAATGTTCGCCGAAGCCCGGAAGGATTGCCATCGCGGCACCGATCCTGAGCAAGACCACGAATCCCGCGAGCGCGCCGCCCTTGCCGGTCTCAAGTGCTGCGGACAGGAGCTCGTTCATGCCGGCACCAGCCCGACGATCGATGGCTTGGCGTCGAAACCGATTTCGTCGAACGACAGGACGGGCGCGCTGATTCCCTTGGCGCCGAGCACGGTCTTCAGGAACCTTCGGCGCCGGGCCGAGGTGACTACCGCCGGAAATTGCCCCTTCTCGCCAGCCTTCGAGATCCTGTCCGCGATGTTCATCGCCAGCCGGTTGAACTTGTCGGGCGGAAGGGCGACGTCGCACTGGCCGCGGTCGCCATCGACTTGGTGGGCGGCGAATGTCTCCTCCCATTCCGGGGAGAGTTGCAGAAGCGGCACGGTCCCATCCACTCGCCGGATCTCCGCGACAAGCTGGAAGCCGAGGCGGCGGCGGACATGCTCGCAGACCGCCTCGGGGCTGCCGACGCCGCGCCCCTCCGCGATCGCCTCGAGGATCAGCGGCAGATTGCGGATCGAGACCCGCTCGTCGAGCAGGAGCCTGAGTACTGCGAGCAGGAGGTCTACCGGCACCTTGTCGGGGATGAGTTCGTCGAGCAGCTTGCGGTTGGCTTCGCTCCGAACGGGATCAGAGAGGTTGGTGCATTCCTCGAGCAGCCGGCGCACCGACTTGAGCGACAGCAACCGCGCGAAGTTGCGTTTGATCATTTCGAGAAGGTGAGTGGCCAGAACCTCCGCCGGGCCGACCACGGTCGCACCGCTCAGCGCCACGTCCTCCTGCATGGCCTGCGATACCCAGCGCGCGGGGGCACCATAGACCGGCTCGCGGACGTCGCGCCCGGGCGGCACGCCCGTGTCGCCGCCCGCGAGCAAAGCCAGGACATGGTCGGGATATAACACATCGCGCGCCTGTTCGACGCCCTGAATGCGGATCCGGTAACTGCCACTGGCGAGGGTCGCATCGTCCGTCAGCCGGATTTCCGGAAGGATCAACCCGTACACCGCTGCGACATGGTTGCGCAAGTTGACGATGCGCGCGTCGAGCCCGGTTGCCGGATCGAGGACCATATTGACCAGGTTCGGCGCGAACTCGACATGGATCTCGTCGAGGTCGAGGATGTCGCCCAGCGACTTCTTGCGCGGCGCCGTGACCGGCGGCGAGTCAGCCCGGGCCTGGTCCAGCGCCGCGCGCGCGGCCTTCCGCCGCATCAGTTCCGCCGCCCCGCCGAGCACCGCCGCGCCGGCAAGGAAGGGAACGAATGGCAGGCCCGGCACGAGCGCGAAGAGCGCCATGAGGAATGCGACGGTCGCGAGCGCCGGCGGATAGTTCCCGAGTTGCCGGAACAGTTCCAGATCCGCCGCCCCTTTGGCCCCGCCGCGCGACAGGAGAAGCGCCGACGCGATCGAGATGATCACCGCCGGGATCTGGCTGACGAGCCCGTCCCCCACCGTCAGGATCGCATAGGTCTCGAGCGCCCGGCCGATCGGCATGCCATGGATCGAGACCCCGATGATCAGACCCATCACAAGGTTGAGCAGCGTGATCAGGAGCCCGGCCACCGCGTCGCCCTTGACGAATTTCGATGCCCCGTCCAGCGAGCCGAAGAAGGTGGTTTCCGCCTGTTCTCGTTCGCGCCGCGCCTTTGCCTCGGCATGGTCGATCGCACCCGCATTCATGTCGCTGTCGATGGCGAGCTGCTTGCCCGGCATCCCGTCGAGGGCGAAACGCGCGCCGACCTCCGCCATGCGGCCGGCGCCCTTCGTGATGACGATGAAGTTGACGATTAGCAGGACACCGAAGACCACGAGACCGATCAGAACGGATCCCGACATGATGAACATCGCGAAGCCTTCGATCACGTCGCCCGCGGCGCCGGTGCCGGTGTGGCCCTCGCCGATGATCAGCTTCGTCGACGAGACGTTGAGCGAAAGGCGCAGCATCAGTGACGCAAGAAGGATTGTCGGAAACGCCGAAAAGTCCAGCGGGCGCTCGATGAAGAGCGTCACCGTGAAGATCAGGATCGCGAGCGCAAAGGAGGTGGCGAGCCCGATGTCGAGCACCCAGGCCGGCATCGGCAGGATCATCATCACGATCACAGCCATGAGCGCGAGCGCAAGTAGGACGGTCGGACGGAACAAACTTGTAATCGTCAGACTCGTCATTGGTCGTCCTCCGTCAGGGGGGGCGGCGCGCCGAACAGGCTTGCACCGCCGCCGTTGCCAAGCGGAACCAACGAGCCGAGCCCGGAGGTGCCCCCGGTTTGGAGCAGCGGATAGCGGTTGACCCGCGCGACCGCCCCGACCATCGCGTCGGGATCGGTGCCCTCACTGCTTGGAAAGTCGTCATTTGCCACCCCCACGATGTCCGGGATCGCCGGGATCTCGTTGGTGTCTTGGGCCAGCAGCGAATTGCGGAAGCGATCGAAACGCGCCTGATAGCGTCCGGCGTATTCTGGGGTGCGCGAGTGGTAAGCGCCGGCGGCGCGGCTCCAGGACCCCTGCTCGGCATGCAGCGATTTCAGGAACCGGGCGGCGTAAAGCGCGTTGGTCAGCGGATCGAACATGTCGTCGATCGACCGGAACGCGGCGCCATGCCATTTGAAGTTGAGCTGGAAGCAGCCGACGTCGAAGCTGCGCGCGCCGCGATCGTACTCCTTGTAAACATATGTGCGTGCCTCACGTTCGGATTCGAACCATAGGCCTTTGCCCTCCATGTTTACCGTCCATGGCCATGGACGAATCGCACGGCCCCGTCGACGTCCGGTCTCGGTCAATGAAATCGCCCTTAACACCGAAACTGGCACGCCGGTGCGCTGCGACGCTTCCGCAGCCACCATGTCGCACACCGCAGATTGATCGACGGGTACACTTGCCGAAACTGATGACGACCAGCCGTCGAGCAGGCAAGTCGTGACGATACAGACAAAGACTGCGGCAGGTCGAGGCCATGAGCGCGCGGACATTCGGACGTTTCCCAAGCAGTTCTTGCCTTCGCATCCACGCTAGGGTGCGGGCGTTGAGATTCGGTAACCGCCGGTCATCGGCTGCCCGCATCCGAGGTCGCCGCGATCATGCTTTCGATTGCGGAGCGCGCGGCGCGACTCTGCTCGACAAGTGCCTTGCCGCGCGCGAGCGGTCCGGGCAATGCGAGTTCCTGGACGGAGTCTGACACCGGCTCGGCAGACAAGCCGGCTGCTCCGGCCGAACCGAATCCAGCCGCGTGCAGTGCGTTGAGGGCTGCTCTTAAAGGCTCAGGCGGGTTCGCGGCCGCGCCGGAAAAATCGCCGGCTCGCCAGAGTTCGCGTCCGGCCGCTTCAGCGTCGCCGGCCGAAACGTACGCGCGCGCGGCCGCAGCGTGATCGCCGGCCATTGCGAGCGCCTCTGCGCGAAGGGTTTCTGATGCCGTGTCCCGCAGTCCGGCGAGCTTGTCGATTGCTGCCGCCGCGTCGAACTCGACGGTAGCGGCGCGGGCAAGTAACCGCCGACCTTGCTCCGAACGGGCGGCGTCGACGGTTACAAGCTTGCGCACCTCTTCCGTGAAGCCAGACGCGGCTAGCCGTTCAGCGAGGGTGAGGCGAAGCGACGCATCCGGATCGGCGGCGTAGAGTTCGGACCGATTGGCGAAATACGCGGCGAGGAAATCCGGCTCGCTGTCGTGACCGGCAAGCATCGCAAAGAGTTTGAGCGCGGTATCGCGCTGAAAGTGATTGGGCGGATCCGAAATCCATCTACGATAGGCGTCGAAGGAACCGTCGAAGTCATTTGCCGATCCACGCGCAAGTATATGGAGATGCTGCAGCACCTCCCCGGACTCGGCGTCCTGCAATTCGAAAGCCAATGCTTCGGCGCTTTCGATCAACCCGGTTGGCACCGCGAGGCCGCGCGCCAGTCGCGACTTGATCGCCAGAATGAGCGCGTCGGTTGACAGCGAACCGTTGCTGAGGGCGAGGTCTTCGAGTTTTTCCAATTGTGCGCCAGCGTCGCCTAGCGCCAGCCCGAGCTGGGCATCGATGATCCCGAGGCTCTCGGTGGTGTTCTGCGGGGATCGCGCGACTGCGTCGCGGACGGCTCGTGCCGCCTGCTCCGATCCGACCGACAGGAACCGATCCGACAATCCGGGGCCGAGGAGGCGCCTGAGGTGGACCGGAAGGGCGGAGAAAGCCCGAAGCACGGCGGCTTCGTCGATATCGGTTCCCGGCAGCAATTGCGGTAAGGCGAGCACCGCCCACAATGCCGCGCTTGTATCGCAGCTTGTCAGTGCCGGCAGGGCCGAACCGGCTTCGGCCACGCCTCCGTCGAGGACCGCCCCGATATCGCGCAGGGTCGAACCGTCGGACGTTTCGACGGCAAAGGCGGACAGGACTGCGCCGGCCTCGGCCCCGAAACCAAGGTGAAGATACAGCCGCGCAAGGGACAGCACCGCCTCGGTCGAGGGGTGATCGAACTCTCCGACCAGGGGTCGTCGCCTTTCGGCAATCTGTGCCGCAGCCGGGCGATCGTCGCCCCAGCCGGCCAGATCGAAATTCGCGTCCGGCAGGCAGGCTGCGCCCGTGGCCGAGACCGGCGGGTGCGCCGCGGCCGAAGGCATGTCACGGTCGAAGCTGGTTTCCACATGGAGGGCAGGCTCCGGCGTCTCGTGTGCATCTACCTTCGGGCGCCGATCTGCGGCACTGGCGGTATCGTCAGACGCTACGTGTGCGGACGCACCCCGGGGCTCGGTTGGTGCGACCTCGACCAGTCCTTGCGCGGCCGCGCGGCTCAGTTGCAGAAGAAGCCGCTCTTGAGCCTCCGCCACGCTCGGATCGGTGTACATATGCAGTTTCGCGTCGCCGGAACCGCCGACATCTGTCCGGCCGGTATCCGGCATCTGCCGGTGTTTCCCGTGCACCTGGTCCGGCACGCCACGGCTTGCGAGGCCGGAGAGATTGTCGCCGCGCCAGAGGGGAGCGAGGTCTATGGTCTTCTCCACATCTTGTGCCCGATCTCTGGTAGCAGGATAAGACCGCGTTCGAATTGGTTCAGCCGCCTTCTTGTCCTGCCGGGGCGACACGGTCGGAGTCAGCTGAGACTCGAAAGGCGAACCCGCAGCGGGCGGGCCGTCAGCGATGTCGACGATGATGTTGCCGTTTCCGTCGGCGGAGGCGGTTGCGTGGCAGGCGCAGCCGATCCCGAACCGCAAAACTCCCGGGGTCGCGTCAAGTGCAAGGGTCGCGAGGCGCGTGCGCGTGATTCTCCTGAACACATCCGTTGCGTCGAATGTCACGTCGAGTCCGCTTACGCGCAGAATATAGCCGCTCCCATCCCGACCGAGTTCCCATCCCGACGGCGCACCAACATCGACCACGATCCGGGTGAAACCGGTGTGCTCGCCGGATCGCACACGAATCATCTCGGCGAAGGACGGGGAGACGCCCGCGCCAGTCAGGATCGCGATGAGCGTTATTGTAGTCCTGATGACCATGACCGAAGCGCCCATCCTCATGCGGCGTCCGACTTGACGGCCTTCAGGGCTTCTTCGAGCGCCGAATAGCTGGGGCGGATGTGATGCGGCGTGTTCTGCCTTCCAACCTCAATGCAGATGTTGGCCGCGTGGTTGTGAAGATTCGCCACCAGGACCTCTCGTATCAGCTTGTAGAAATGGCTGTCCTCATCGACGACTGCCTTCACCTTCGCGGCGAATGGCCCGACCAGCCCGTAAGCGAGAAACACGCCCAGAAAGGTTCCGACCAGCGCACCGCCGATCATCTTGCCGAGAATCTCCGGCGGCTGGTCGATCGAGCCCATGGTCTTGATCACGCCGAGCACCGCCGCGACGATGCCGAGCGCAGGCAGACCGTCGGCGATCGATTGCAGCGCATGGGTCGAATGCAGCGCATGCTGCAGGTTGGCCTCGAGCTGCTTCTCCAACACCTCTTCCACCTGATGCGGGTCGTCGTAGTTCATCGAGGCCGAGCGCATCGTATCGCAGATCAGATCCACCGCTTCGTGATCCTGCTGAATCTTTGGGTATTTCCCGAATATCGCCGAGGTGCCCGGCGCCTCGATATGCTCTTCGACGGCGACCGGGTTTTGTCGTGAGAGCCGGATCAGCTCGAACAGCAGACAGAGCAGGTCGCGGTAGTCCTCCGGCTTCCAGTGGGCGCCCTTGAACACCTTCTTCACGTCCTTCACCGTGTGCTTGATCGCGGCACCATCATTGGCGAGAACAAACGCTCCCACGGCAGCACCACCGATCATGATCATCTCGAACGGCAGCGACTTCAGGATGATGCCGAGTTTCCCGCCGGCGGCGATATAGCCGCCGAAGACCATGACGAAGATGATGACGATACCGACGATACCGATCATGAACCCGTTCCTTCCGTCCCTGTCCGATTGCCGCCCGGGACACGCTTCGACCCTTGCAGGGCGCCGTTAACATTCCGTCTGCGCGTCACTCCGTCGGCGCACTCGCATTGCGCCCGGCCAGGATGACGCTGATCGAATAGGCGCTCTTTGTGTCGAGCCCGGCCATCACAGCCGCGGCAGACTCTGGACGCATCCGGGCCAGGAAACCGGCCGCGAACTCCGGATCCATCTCGGCAAAAAGCGCCGCCGCTTCCTTGGGCTTCATCTTTTCGTAGACAGTGACCAGTCGCTGAACGTCCTGAGCGGCCGCCTCGTCCGCGAGCGCAAGCGTCTTTGCCAGCTCGTCCTCCGCCACCGTCAGCGCGTCGAGCTTCTCGTCGATCTCTGACTTGGCTAGCTCAAGGGCCTGTGCGCGGTCGTTGGCTTGCGCCTCGCGTGCCGCAAGTCGTGCCTCACGGGCGCGGAGCGCCTCAAGCATCGCCATCGCGCCGCCACCAGGTTCGCAGCTCACCGCGTCGGCTTGCGCCTCGGGCTCACTCTGCGATTCTCCCCCCGCGAGGGCCTGGCTCGCGCCTGCGCCGATCCGGATCAGGCCGGACATGCCCAGCAGCACCGCGATCAGGAACAGGGCGCCGCGGCCGCGGCGGCGGCGCCGTATCGTGGCCGCCTTGCGCACGCTCATTCGGCCGCCTCCGGACGCTCATAGCCATGGTTGCGCCGGCGCAGGACGCGCATTCGCGACCCGCTGCGCTCAGGCGGTTCGGGCAGGTCGTGGAGCGTCGCGAACAGCAGCTCGAGCTTTGCCGCTGCCTGCTCAGCCCGTTCGGTCATCTCGCGCAGTGATCTGGCCGAGTCGGTCGCGGTACCACGCGCCGTCTCAAGCGCGCGGGTCATGTCGTCGACCTGCGCCGACAGGACCGCGATCGCCCCCCCCATTCCGCCTTCGAGCTGGTTGAACGCCTTCAGCCGCCGCGAAAGGACGAGGCAGTAGATGCCGGCACCGATCGCGCCCGCGCTCATCAGGATATCGGCAATGAGTGCCATCGCGCCGCCCTCAGTTGATCACGAACTCGGTCACGAGCAGATCTCGCACCCGCCCGCCGCCCGCCACCATCTGCACCCGTCGCAGCATTTGTGCCCGAAGCCGCACCAGCGCGGTCGGATCCTCCAGCTCGCTCACTTCGACTGCGCGCAGATAGCCATTCAGGACATCGAGAACACGCGGCAGCAGAAGAACAACGTCCGACTCGTGGACCTTCGCGACTTCGATCTGGGCGGTGAAGTGCAAATACCGCCCCGACTCGCTGCCGAGCGATACGACCATCGGGGCGATCGGTACGAAGGCAATGTCCGGCAAAGCCTCGACGTGCGGAGGCCCCTTCTTCACTGCAGCGCCATGCCCGAGAATCAATCCCGAATAGACCGCGAAGAAACCACCGCCGCCAAGCGCGAGCATCAGCACGAAGCCGAACAGAATCGGCAGTTTCGAGACCTTCTTCGGGGCGTCGTCGGGTGTCGTGTCAGATCCGGACATAGCGCTCTTCGCGGTTTGATTGTCGGACCGGTATAGACCGGGGGTGACTAACCGATTGTTAAGGGCAATCGGCGAAGCATCGGGGAGACGACGGGCAGAAGCCCGCCCATTCGGAGATGCGCCGTGCAGCAGCTGACAGCCGTCTGGCAGGCTCTTGACCCTCGCCGCCGCGCGATCGTCGCGGTGACGACGCTTGCGATGTTCGCTGCGGTGCTAGCCTTGGCCAATCTCGTTGCGAAACCTTCGATGGCGCTTCTTTATGCGGGCCTCGACGGCAATCGTTCTGGCGAGGTTCTGGCCGCGCTCGACCAACGCGGTGCCGTCTACGAGGTGCGCGGCACAGCCATCTATGTCGAGGGCGTGCGGCGCGACGAGCTCAGGATGACGCTCGCCGCCGAAGGGCTGCCTGCGAACAGCGGCTCGGGCTACGAGCTTCTCGATTCGCTCACCGGGTTCGGGACCACCTCGCAGATGTTCGACGCCGCCTATCTGCGCGCCAAGGAGGGCGAGCTCGCGCGCACGATATCGGCGCTGCCGCAGATTCGCTCGGCGCGCGTTCATATTGCCGAGACCCGCGCCCAAGGGCTGCGTGCCCAGACGCGGCCCTCGGCCTCCGTCGCGGTCACGACCGCAACGGGCGGGATCACGCCGCCCCATGCCAAGGCCTTGAAATTCCTCGTCTCATCCGCAGTTGCTGGCCTTGCGCCCGAAGACGTGGCCATCATCGATGGCGCGGGCGGCCTTGTCATCGCGGGCGACGAACAGGCCGGACCCGCGGCCGGCGACCGCGCCGAGGAGCTTCGTCGCAATGTCGAGCGGTTGCTGGAAGCACGCGTCGGCTATGGCAACGCCGTCGTCGAGGTCTCGGTCGAGACGGTGACCGAGCGCGAGGCGATCACCGAGCGCCGGTTCGATCCCGACGGCCGGGTCGCGATCTCCACCGACACCGAGGAGCGGACGTCCTCGTCGAACGACCGGGGCTCGAGCGCCGTGACCGTCGCGTCGAATCTGCCGTCCGGCGATGCCAACGCACCGGCCGGAACGTCTCAGAGCCAGAACAGCGAGACCCGTGAACGCACTAACTTCGAGGTTTCGGAGACCACGCGCGAGGTTCTGCGCAACCCCGGAGCCGTCCGCCGCCTGACGGTTGCCGTTCTCGTCGACGGCGTCACCGTGGTCGACGACACAGGTGCGACGCGGGTCGAGCCGCGCTCGGACAACGAGCTCGCCGCCCTGCGTGATCTCGTCTCGGCCGCCGTTGGGTTCGATGCCGATCGGGGTGATGTGATCACCCTGAAATCGATGAGCTTCGAGCCGTTGGCACCGGCCGGTGAGCCAGCCGGAGCTTCCTATCTCGCCGGTCTCGGTCTTGATGCGATGAGCATGGTTCAGCTCCTCGTCCTGGCAATCGTCACACTGGTTCTGGGCCTGTTCGTGATCCGCCCGATCCTGACTTCGCGCGGTGGGCGCGTGCCTGACCTCGCGCCGCCGCGGGCGGACGATCGCCTGGCGCTCGATTCCGGGGCTCTGACCGGCGAAATCGCCGATGACGACGAGCCGCTGCAAAACCTCGCAGTGGTCTCCGGGCGGTCTGGCGACAGTGCCGGCCGCATTCCGGGGAGCGAGGTCGATCCGGTATCCCGGCTCCGCCAGATGATTGCCGAACGTCAGGACGAGACGGTCGAAATCCTGCGCGGCTGGATGGAAGATCCCGAAGAGGAGCGCGCCTGATGCCTCGCCGCGTGC
Organism: Albidovulum salinarum; assembly: GCF_025673475.1. Lineage (NCBI taxonomy): Bacteria > Pseudomonadati > Pseudomonadota > Alphaproteobacteria > Rhodobacterales > Paracoccaceae > Albidovulum > Albidovulum salinarum. Next base: position 80,332 of record NZ_JAOVQO010000015.1, read on the forward strand.
AGCTTGAGGTTTTCGAACTGACCGACATGACCGCGGAGCGGGTCGAACTGGCGCAGGCTGAACTCGAGGAATGTCGGCTCGCGGCTTATGAGCAGGGCTACGCTGCCGGCTGGGATGATGCGGTTTCCGCGCAGGACGCCGAGGTGACCCGACTGCGCGCCGATCTTGGCCGCAATCTCCGCGACCTGTCCTTCACTTATCACGAGGCCCACAGCCACGTCCTTCGGACGCTCGAACCGCTCTTGCACGACATGGTGACCAAGGTGCTGCCGGCGGTTGCTCGCGAGTCACTGGGCCAGATGGTCCTCGAACACCTGCGCCCGGTGGCCGAGGAGCTTGCCGGTCAGCCGATCGCGGTCGTCTCTACTGCGGCCAATCGTGCGGTACTCGAACGGCTCGTGACCGAGGCGGCGCCGTTCCCGGTCTCCTTCCGCGAGGAGCCGTCGCTCGGCGACGGCCAGGTCTATCTGAGGTTCGGCCAGGAGGAGACACGCGTCGATCTCGATGGTGTCATCGATGCCATCTCGTCTGCGGTATCCGGGTTCTTCCAGATCGAGAAACATCAGGAGATGCGCCATGGCTGACGTCCGCAATCCCGACACGCCCGATGGAAATCCGTTCACCCAAGTTCCGATCGAGATAACGATTTCAGTCGGCCGCGCCCGCCCGCTCGTGCGCGAGCTGCTCAGGCTCAAGCGCGACGCCGTGCTGCCGCTCGACCGCAAGATCGACGATCCGGTCGAGCTCTATGTCGGTGACCGGCTGATCGCGCGGGGCGAACTGACCGAGCTTGACGGCGACCAGGCCGGCCAGCTCGCCGTGCGCCTCACCGAAGTCGCCGATCTCCAGAACGGGCTCTGAACGATGCGTCGCATCGCGCTGACCGCGGCAACCTGCCTCGTGATCGCGGCGCCCGCGACGGCGCAGGACCTGGCGCTCGGCCTCGGCGAGCAGACCTTGACCGGCCAGTCGCTGCTGCTCATCGCGCTGGTCACGGTGCTCAGCCTCGCGCCCGGTCTTGCGGTCATGGTTACGTGCTTTCCCTTCATCGTGACGGTGCTCGCGATCCTGCGACAGGCGATCGGGCTGCAGCAGTCACCGCCAAACATGTTGATCGTTTCTCTCGCGTTGTTCCTCACTTGGTTCATCATGGAGCCGGTCTTTACCGAGGCCTGGGCCGTCGGAGTCGATCCGATGCTTTCCGGGACGATCGATCTCCCCACCGCCTTCGAGCGCGGCATCGCGCCATTCCGCGACTTCATGGCGAACCGGGTCGATCCGGACACGTTCCGCTCGCTCGCTGCGCTCCGGCCCGGAACGGCGGAGCTCACGGGTGGCGCGGACGCGCCGCTGTCCTTGCTGGTGCCGTCCTTCATGCTCTCCGAGATCGCGCGCGCGTTCGAGATCGGCTTCCTGATCTATCTGCCGTTCCTCATCATCGACCTCGTGGTCTCGGCGGTGCTGATGTCGATGGGGATGATGATGGTGCCGCCGGCGGTGGTGGCGCTCCCCTTCAAGCTCGCGTTCTTCGTCGTGGCCGACGGCTGGTCTCTGATCTCGGGCGCGCTCGTGCGAAGCTATTTCTGAGGCTTGGCATCTCTGGCATCGTCCGTCGTCGCCTCATCCGGCAGACGCCATTCCGCCGGTACGAACGCGCGCTCTATACACAGGGCAGTGCCGGCGACTGGCGATCGTGATCGGCGGTGCAAAGCAGGAAACCGCGTTCAAACGAACATTCGCACGCAAGCGACCTGCCGAAGAGGTGCTTGATCGGAAGCGAGGCGACGGCTTGACAAGTATCCGTCAGTTTTCCGGAGCGCTTGGGCATGGCCTACTGAACCACGAACTCGGCGTGCAACGCGCCGGCGGTGTTGATGCTCTTGAGAATGTCGATCATGTCGCGCGGACTTACGCCGAGCGCATTGAGACCGGCCACCACCTCCGACAGCGACGAGGCTTCCCTGATCTCGGCCATGCCGATCCCGGACTCTTCCTGAATCGCGGCTGCGGAGCGCGGAACAACCACGGTCTCGCCCTGCGCGAACGGGTTGGGTTGGACGACGACCGGCGCCTCCTCGATGCGCAGGGTCAGGTTGCCCTGGCTCACCGCCACCCGGCCGATCCGAACGTCGGCCCCCATCACGATCGTGCCCGAACGCTGGTCGACCACTACCCTCGCCCGACGCTCCGGCTCGACCAGCAGGTTCTCCACCCGACCGAGCGCATGGGCTGGCGAACCCATCCGCGTCGCGCCGATATCCAGTGCGACCGTGCCGGCATCGATCATCACGGCGACGCGGCGCCCGAACTCGGCATTGATCACAGCCTCGATCCGGCCTGCGGTGGTGAAGTCCGGACTCCTGAGCGCCAAGCGCACCGCGTTCAATCCGCCGAAATCGAAAGCGATCTCGCGTTCAACCCGCGCGCCAGCGGGTATGGAGCCGGCCGTCGGAACGCCCTGAATGACGCTTGCCGCCTGACCCTCGGCCGCAACCCCGCCGGCAATGATCGTACCCTGCGCGACGGCGTAGATCTCGCCGTCGGCGGCGTTGAGCGGGGTCATCACCAGGGTCCCGCCGAGGAGGCTCTTGGCGTCGCCAATCGCCGAGACCGTCACGTCGATCTGGCCTCCGGCACGGGCGAAGGGCGGCAGCGTCGCGGTGACGAGGACGGCGGCCACGTTCTTCGGCCGGAAGCTCTCGCCGGTGACGTTGACGCCGAGCCGCTCGAGGATGTTCGACATGATCTCCTCGGTGAAGGGCGCGTTGCGGATGCCGTCGCCGGTGCCGTTCAGCCCCACGACGAGGCCGTAGCCCACGAGGTCGTTGCCGCGCACGCCGTCGAACTCGACGAGATCCTTGATCCGGATCGGCGATGCGGAGGCGGCGCTGGCGAGCGCGAACAGGAGAAGCGCAAGGAGAAGTCTCATCTCAGGTAATCCGCCAGGGTCAGGCGCGAAAGCCGCGCGGTGAGGGTGTAGAGCGTCTCGATCTGGGTCTGGATCGCCTCCAGCGCGGAGGCGGTCTCGTAGGGATCGGCGGCGACGATCGCGGTCCGGGCTATGTTCAGCGCCGAGGCCTCGGCGTCGTTGCGCGTGGTGGCATGGGCGATATGGGCCTCGACGGTGCCTATGCGGGTCCGGAGCCCGGCCATGCGGTCGTTCGCGGCGAGCAACGTTTCGCCCGCAGTCTTGACCAGCGCGGCGCGCCCCACCGGATCGCCGGCAAGCGCGCCTTCGGCGACGAGCGCCCCGAGGGCCAGCCCCCTGACGAGGTCGCGCAGGTCCGGATCGGCGGCGGTGATGTCCGGCGTGACGGTATCGCCCGGCCCGACCCGGAACGGTGCGAGCCCTGCCGCGGAGCCGCCGTAGACGGTATCCAGGTATCCGCCCCCGCCCGCGGGCGCGTCGAACCAGGCCTGGGCGGCCGCGGTGACGCCCGAGGCGGTGACCTCGCCGGCGGTGGCGGCCATCAGCGCATCAAGGATTTCCTGCGAACCGCTGATCGGTTTCCGGTCGGTCGCCGCGCCGGAGAGAAGGAACCTGTCGGCGATCTGGGTGTTCAGCGCCGAGACGGCGGCATGGAACTTCTGCCGCGCGTCGCCGGCGGCCGTGTCGACGAGCGTCGGCGCGCCGTTGGTTGCCGCCGTCAGGAGACCCGGCGCGAGATCTGTTGACAGGTCTTGCGCAGTCCCGAGTGCGGTTTGCAGGGTTTCGGTGAAAAGCGCCGCCTCGCTGGTCGCGGTCCGGTAGGCGGAGAGGGTCTCGAGCGAGCGGTCGATCCCGGCCAGCGCGGTGTAGTCGCCCGAGACAGCCGTCGCGAGGTCGGATTTGACACCCGAGGTCAGCTCCTCCGAAAGACGGGTCAGCGCGCGTTGCAGCTCGGTATTCTGGCGGCGCATCTGGAAGGCGCGGGCCATGTCGCCGATCGACAGGGTGGTCATGGTTCAAAGCCCGATCAGTTTCTGGATGAGGTCGTCGATCACCTGGATCACGCGCGCATTGGCCGAATAGGCCTGTTCGACCATGAGCAGGGTCTGCATCTCGGCATCGGTGTCGACGCCGTCGGCGAGCTGCAACTCGGTCAGGGCGCTCTGGCGCGCGACGGCGTAGCTCTGGCGCGACTCGGCCTGCTGGCGCGCCCCGGAAATACCCGAGAGCACGTCGGCGGCGAGACCCGATGCCGACCGTGCCGCGCCGATGAAACCGCCAGACGATGGAACGCGCGCCCGGCCGAGCGCGTCGCCGAGCGCGTTGAGGAGCGTCGCGTCGCCGACATCGCCCGCGCCCGCGGCGCCCAGACCGGCGCGCAGCCGCCAGAGCGCGCCGCCCTGGGACGGATCGACGAGCGCGTTGAGCCGGATCCGGCCGGCGAGTCCGGCCTCCAGCGTCGGGTCGAGCACGCCGCCCGCGTCGGTGAAGAGGCCGGGTTGACCCGGCGCACGCGTCGGATCGACGGCAGGGTCTTCGAACCGTTCGATGAGATCGCGCGCGAACGCGTCGATCTGCGCCTGGGCGCCGGGCGCGAGGTCGTCGCGGATCGCGAGCGCGGCGCCGAGCGTGCCGCCTCCGAGAACGCCCGGATCGGTCGCGGGCACCGGCATGCCGTTGATGGTGAGCTCCGACAGCGCCCCGGAGCCGATCGTCATGTCTGCGGTGATGACGCCCGCGGGTGTGAAGCCGATGACGGCGGGCTTGCCCTCCAGAAGAATCGCGCCGCCGGTGGTGAAGAGCGCGATCTGGTCGCGCTCGCGCGGCACCTCGCGGACCGGCACGATTTCGGCCACCCGGTCAACGAGGCGCTGGCGCTGGTCCATCAGCGCGGTTGCGTCCCGACCGGCGGCGCGCTGGGCGAGGATTTCGGCGTTCAGACGGTCGATCTGGACGAGGGATTCGTTGAGGGTCCTCACCTCCAGCTCGATCCGGTCGTCGGCCTGCATCCGCGCGGTCTGGATATCGTCGCTCAGGGCGCCGAGATGCGAGGTCAGCGCGCCGGCGGCGGCCACGACGTCCTGCAGGCGGGCCTGGCTGTCGGGCCGGCTCGACGCGGCGACCAGTGCCGATTCCAGCGCCGCGATCCGCGCCGAGAGCGAGCCCTCGTCCTGCGGTTCGCCGATGAGCCGCTCGATCCGGGCGAGGAAATCGGTCTTGAGCCCGGCATTGCCGGCCACGGCATCGGCGATCCGCCGGTCGGCGAGCAGCACGGAATCGACCGCGCGGGTCACGCCGTCGATCTGCACGCCCGCCCCGGTGCCGCCGAGCGACTGCGGCGACAGGTGCAGCTCGCGCCGCGCATAGCCCTCGGTCAGCGCGTTCGAGACGTTGGACGACACGACCTCGGCCCGGCGCGACGAGGCGGTGAGACCGGTGAGCGCATTGGCGAGGGAGGCAGAGAGGCTCATGGTTTAGTCTTTCCGGGTAACGGCCCCACCCGTCCGGCCTCAGCGCTTGATGTTGGTCGTCTCCTGCAGCATCTCGTCGACGGTCTGGATCACCTTGGCGTTCGACGAATAGGCGCGCTGGGTCTGGATCAGGGCCGTCAGTTCGGCCGCGACGTCGGTCGCCGAGCCCTCGCGCGCGTAACCGACGATCGAGCCGGTCGGCCCATCGCCGGCGTCCCAGAGGAAGAACGACCCCGAATCCGGCGAGACCTGGAAGGTCTGGTTGTTGAGCGCGATGAGCCCGTTCGGGTTCGGCACGTCGACGACCGGGATCTGGTAGATGCGCCGGGTGAATCCGGTGTCGTAGGTTGCGGTGAGATAGCCGTTCTCGTCGGCCTCGACCGTGGTGAGGTTGCCGACCGGCGAGCCGTCCTTAGTGATCGAGGTCGGCGCGAAGCTGTCGGAGAGCTGGGTCAGCCCGTTCGGATCGCCGAGCTTGCCGATCGCCATGGTGATCGGCCCGCCCGCGACGCTCAAGGAGAGCGACCCGGTCGTCGCATCATAGGCGCCGCCCGACAGCGTCGTCACCGAGGCGAGCGTTCCGCCGTTGGCGCGGGTGTCGTCGAAGACCAGCGTGTATTCCCCGATCAGGGCGCCATTCTGCGCCGAGTCGCGGATCCGCATGGTCCAGGTGTTCGACGCCCCGGTTCCCGGCACGGTCGGCGCGAAGGTGATGTCGAGCGTGTCGGATGTGCCGAGATTGCCGAAATACTCGACCGAGAGCGGCAGCGCGTTGCCGGAGGCCCCGGCCTCGGTCGCGGTGGCGGGCAGGTTGACGCCAAGGTTCATCGTCGTCGTCGGGTCGCCCGCGGTCTGGTTGGCATTGATCACCACCGGCTGCAGCCCGGCCATCGTGTCGCGCGGCAGGACCGGGATCGAGCCGTCGGCATTGGCCGGCCAGCCGAGCAGCACGAGACCGGATTCGGTGCGCAGTACGCCGTCGGCATCGGGCCGGAAGGCGCCGGTCGTCGTCATCATCAGCGGTTGCTGACCGCCCGAGAAGGAGTTCAGCGAAACCGCCGATGTGACGGGAAGCATCCCGCGCCCCGAGACCGCGAGATCGAGCGCGTTCGAGGTCGCCACGAGCGCGCCGTGCTCGCCGATCAGGCGCGTCGACGAGGCGCGCACGCCGCCCGCCGAATAGGTGCCGGCGCCGCGCGCCTGGTTGATCACGAAATTCTCGAAATCGGTCGAGGCGCGTTTGTAGCCGTAGGTGCCGGAATTGGCGATGTTGTCGGAGATCGTCGCCAGGCGCGTCGCGTTGGCGCTGAGGCCCGCAACACCGGCATTGAGCGAGGACGAAATGGACATGGGTGCGGCCTTTCTGCTGCTGCGTCCGTCAATCGCAGCCACAATGGCGCACGCCCGCTTAACATCGCCCTAACGCGACCGACCCTCAGCGTTTCGAACGCAGGAGCACGATCTCCAGCCGGTTGTTGCGCGCCGCCATGGGATTCTTCACGGCAGGCTGGCGATCGGAATGGCCGGTGACCCGCTCGATCCGTTCGGGGTCGAGGCCCGCGTTCTCCAGCATCTTCCGAGCCCGCATCGCCCGGGCGGTCGACAGATCCCAGGACGGGTTGTCGCGCAGGACGGCGGGCAGGGCGCGAATGTGGCCGTTCACGGCCACGTTGTTGGCGGCAAGTCCGAAGACCCGCGCCACCATCGCGATCAGATCGGTCAGGATCTGTTCCGGCGTGTCGCTGTCGGTGACGAACAGCGGCGCATCGTCCTGATCGAAGATCTCGACGATCAGACCCTCGTCGGTGACGCGCGCGACGATGTGGCGCGCGGCCTTGGCGCTGACCATGCTCTCGCCGCCGATTCCCATCAGCGCCTCTTCGATCCTGCGCGCCTCCTCGGCGAAGGCGGCGGCATCGGCGGCGCGTTCGCTGGCCTCGGTGCCGGTCTGGCCGAGGGCCTGCCGTTCCTTCGATGGCTTGAGGCTCGACGCGCCGGTGCCGTTCTGGGCGATCTGGTCCTCCGAGAAGACGCTGTCGCCGCCGAACGAGCCGTCGCCGCCGCCCGAGATGCGGCTGAGCGGGATCGTCGGGCTGAAATAGTCCGCGATGCCCTTGCGCTGTTTCTCGGTCGTCGCGTTCAGCAGCCACATCAGCATGAAGAAGGCCATCATCGCGGTCACGAAGTCGGCATAGGCGACCTTCCACGCCCCGCCGTGATGCCCGCCACCGGCGACAACCTTCTTACGCTTGATGATGACCGGCGCGGCATTGGTTTGCCCAGCCATCCCATCCACCTTGTCTTTCACCCGTGAACAGGACTAGCAGCCGTGACTTAATGCGCGGCTAACGGGGAAGGGGCGGTTCCGGCGTGCGCGAGGCAGGCGGGCCTGAAGCTGAGCGCGCCTTATCCGGCGCAGCGCTTCTCGGCTTCGTCGAGTGCCGCGCTGATGCCGAGCAGCGAGAACGTGTCCTTGGTCTCGGTACCGCGGCTCGAATGGGCGGTCACGATGGCGGAGGCGCCGGCCTTCAGCGCGGCGATGATCTTTGCATCCTCGTCCTTCGAGCCCGACCAGGCCCATTCGCCCTCGGAGAAGAGGTCGAACTTGGTGCCGCCGATGTCGAGACCCACGGTCGAGCCGTCGGCGAAGGGATAGCCACCGGTGAACGAGACCTCACCGGCCGCGCCGGGCCGGTAGGTGACGAAGAGCAGGATGTCGCCGCGCCGCACCTCGACGGACTTGCCGTCCTTGGTGTTCACGGTTTCCTTCGGCGCCGAGACGCCCCAGCATTCCTTCGGGCTTTCCTCGACGAAGACGCTCCAGTCGGTGTCGGCCGCGACCCGGTTGGTGGAGACCTGGCCCAGGGCGGCCGTCGCCATGCCCAGCGTCAGGAGAGCGGCGCCCGCGATGCGCAGTTTCGATGAAATCATTGTCCTGCAGCCTCCAGCTGTCTGCCTCCGCGCAACCCGCCGCGGCGCCTCGCCGGCGCCATTTTCTGTGGCGGGACGCATCCCAACTCGATATGGACCTCTTATCCCAGTTCTGCGCCACGGGAAAAGCCCCGGCGGCAGAAAATCGCGCAACGGTGAGGGCAAGATGGCAGCGATCCCGATGATTGAGCTCTGGCGGGGTGGAATGCTCGAAAGCGTGCATTCCGGCCATGCGGTGATCACCGACGAGAAGGGCGAGATCGTCGAGGCCTGGGGCGATCCCGAGGCGGTGATCTTCCCGCGCTCTTCCTGCAAGATGATCCAGGCGCTGCCGCTGATCGAGAGCGGCGCGGCCGAGGCGGCGGGGCTCACCGACCGCCAGCTCGCGCTGGCGAGCGCCAGTCATTGCGGCGCGCGGATCCATACCGAGGCGGTGGAGAGCTGGCTCGCGGATATCGGGCTGTCGGAATCCGAACTGATGTGCGGCCCGCAACTGCCGGACGACCGCGAGGCGAGGAAGGGGCTGATCTGCTCGGAGACCGCGCCCTGCCGGCTCCACAACAACTGCTCGGGCAAGCATGCCGGGTTCCTCACGCTCGCGCGGCATCTCAAGGCCGATCTGCGCTATGTCGATGTCGCGCATCCGGTGCAGCAGGCGGTGAAGGCGGCGTTCGAGGACCTGACCGGGATGACCTCGCCCGGCCACGGGATCGACGGCTGCTCGGCGCCGAATTTCACCACCACCGTGCATGGCCTCGCCCGCGCGATGTCGCGGTTCGCCACCGCGCGCGAGGATGGCGACGCCCGGTCGCGCGCCGCCCACCGGCTGGTGCGGGCCACGACGGCGCATCCCGAGATGGTGCTCGGCGAGCGGGGGAGCTGCACGCGGCTGATGCGGGCGATGGAGGGGCGGGTCTCGGTCAAATACGGCGCCGAGGCGGTCTATGTGGCGGTGATTCCGGAAAAGCGCATGGGCATCGCGCTGAAGATCCTCGACGGGCAAGTCCAGGCGGCGCAATCGGCGATCACGGCGCTGCTGGTGCGCTCGGGCGTCCTCGACCGCGGCCATCCGGTGGTCGGCAGCTACCTCACCGACCCGATCCTGAGCCGGGCCGGCGAGGTCGTGGGCGAATACCGGCTCGGCGCCGGGTTCGCGGACTGAGGGCTCACATGTCCATCGCTTCGGCGACCTCGACCGAGCCGCCGGCCTCAAGGATCGGGCAGCCCTTGGCCATCGCGACGGCCTTGTCGATCGACGCGGCGTTGACGAGCGAATAGCCCGAAAGCGGGTTGGCGCCACCGTTCGGCGCGACCCCGGACGCGGAGACGGTCTGCGAAGGTCCCACCGGGTTGCCGCCGTCGACGACGGCGGAGCCCATGCCGGCGAACCAGTCGGTCCAGGCCTTCATCACCCTGGCGCCCTCCTCGGGCGTCTCGGGCATCTTGCCGCCGTGATAGGCGAATACGTATTTCGGCATCGTTTCCTCCCTTGGGTTTCAGGCCGGGGCGAAGCGGCGCTCCAGCTTCTTCAGGCTCGATGTCCAGCCTTCGGTGTGGCGCTGCGCCGCCTCGTCGTCCGGCAGGCCCACATGGTCGAGCACGAGCCGCACCCGGCCCGGTCCGAGCGGTTCGAGGCCGAGCGTGACATGGCTTTCGGGGCCGCGCCGGTCGGCCTCGTCATGCCAGGCCCAGGTGAAGCCGACCGAGGTCTGCGGCCGGACATGGGTGACCCGGCCCGAGACCTTGTAGCGCTGGCCCTCGGGGCCGGCCATGACCGAATACCACGGGCCCTCGCGGGTGAAGTCGAGCGCGTGTTCGGGCACGCTCAGGCCCTCCGGGCCCCACCATTGCAAGAGGCCGGCGGGGGTGGTGATGAAGTCCCAGATCTCGTTGAGCGTCGCGTCGAGGTCGCGGGTCAGGCGCAGGTCGGACATCAGCGGCTCTCCTTCCTTCGGTTTCGGATGGCGGCTTCCAGCCGGTCGAGGCTTCCTTCCCAGAAGTCGCGATGCGCGATCGCCCAGGCGGAGATCGCCTGCAGCGGCTCTGGCGTGACCGCGTAGATGCGCCGCTGGCCGTCGATGCGCTGGGTGACGACGCCGGCCTCGCGCAGAACCTTGAGGTGGCGCGAGATCGCCGGCGCGGTGATGTCGGCGATGTCCGCCAGCTCGCCCGCGGATTGCTCGCCCTCGGCCAGCAGGCGCTCGACGATGGCGAAGCGGGTCGGGTCGGCGAGCGCGGCGAAGAGGTCGGGAAGTCGGGTCATGGGTTGATTATTTCCGATTCTGTTAATTAACGCAAATGTTAATTACATGCGAACGTCCGGTGATCCGGCGGAGCGCCCGTTCCGGGCGCATGGCCTTCCTCTCGCGCCCGCCGCGGGGCGGCGGGCACTCGGATTGCCGCGGGCGGAGGGGGGGGCGGCAGAAGCGGCCGTCAGGTGAAGTCGGTGACGGCGTAGCCCTGGATGTAAAGGAGCGAGGTGAGATCGCCGTGGTTGATGCGGATCTCGCACTGGGCGGCGACCGAGGGCTTGGCGTGGAGCGCGACGCCGGCGCCGGCGAGGCCGAGCATGCCGAGATCGTTGGCGCCGTCGCCGACCGCCATCACCGCGTCATGGCCGATGCCGAGACGCGCCGAGATCTCGCGCAGCGCTGCCATCTTGGCCTCGCGACCGAGGATCGGACGGGCGACATCGCCGGTGAGCCGGCCGTCGGCGGCGAGGAGCGTGTTGGCGCGGTGTTCGTCGAAGCCGAGATGGGCGGCGACCGCCGTGGTGAAGGCGGTGAAACCGCCCGAGACCAGCGCTGCGTAGCCGCCGTTGGCCTTCATCGTCGCGATCAGCTCGCGCCCGCCGGGCGTGTAGGTGATGCGGGTCGCGAGCACCTCGTCGATCACCGATTCGGGCAGGCCCTCGAGCAGGCCGACGCGTTCCAGAAGCGCGCCCTCGAAATCCAGCTCGCCGTTCATCGCGCGAGCGGTGATCCCTGCCACGCGTGCCCCCACACCCGCCATGTCGGCGAGCTCGTCGATGCATTCCTGGCCGATCATGGTCGAATCCATGTCGGCCAGCAGCATCGTCTTGCGCCGCCCCTCGGCCCTTTGCACGACGAGGTCGAAGCCGAGCGCCTGCAGCCCCTCCCAGGCCTCCCAACGGTTCGCGGGCATGGCGGGCAGCGCGAATTCCGCGGCGATTCCGGGGTTGAGCCAGACCGCCTCGCCGCCGCCCCAGGCGTCGCGCAGGGCTTCGACCGTGGCGCGGGACAGGTCGGCGCGGGTGGGGTTGGCGAGAAGCGTTGCGACATGCATGGGCAAGTTTCCGATAGTGGATTATGGGTGTCGTTTTTTGTGGCTCAAGCGGCGCTTTAGATCACTTTTCCGGCTTGTGCCAGTCTCCGCACCTCTCTATCTCCGGCGGTGGGACACCCCTCCCCAACGAGGGGCGCTTATCTGGAAGGATACCATGAGCGATCTGACGACTCCGGCCGCGCGGCCGGCAAACCCGCGCTTCTCTTCGGGCCCCTGCACGAAGATCCCCGGCTTCTCCCTCGACATGCTTTCGGATGCACCGCTGGGCCGGTCGCACCGCGCTGCCGTCGGCAAGGCCAAGCTGAAAGAGGCGATCGACCTCACCCGAGAGGTACTCGGCGTTCCGGCCGATTACCGCATCGGCATCGTGCCCGCCTCCGACACCGGCGCCGTCGAGATGGCGCTCTGGTCGCTCCTCGGTGCCCGTCCGGTCGAGATGCTCGCCTGGGAGTCGTTCGGCGAAGGCTGGGTCACCGACGTAGTCAAGCAGCTGAAGCTCGATGCCACTGTGAAGAAGGCGCCCTATGGCGAGATCGTCGATTTCGCGACGGTCGATTTCGACCGCGACGTGGTCTTCACTTGGAACGGCACGACCTCCGGCGTGCGGGTGCCGAACGGCGACGCGATCCCGGCGACCCGCGCAGGTTTGACGATCTGCGACGCCACCTCGGCAGCCTTCGCGATGGACCTGCCGTTCGACAAGCTCGATGTGGTCACCTTCTCCTGGCAGAAAGTGCTGGGCGGCGAGGGCGCGCATGGTGTGCTGATCCTCTCGCCCCGTGCCGTCGAGCGGCTGGAAAGCTATGCGCCGGCCTGGCCGCTGCCGAAGATCTTCCGCATGACCAAGGGCGGCAAGCTGATCGAGGGCATCTTCACCGGCGAGACGATCAACACGCCGTCGATGCTCTGCGTCGAGGACTACCTCGTGGCGCTGAAATGGGCGCAAGGCCTCGGCGGGCTCAGGGCGCTGGTCGCACGGGCCGACGCGAATGCGAAGGCGGTGCGCGACTTCATCGCGCAAAAGGACTGGATTGCCGATCTCGCGGTCGATCCGGCGACGGCCTCGACGACGAGCGTCTGCCTGAAGTTCACCGACGCCCGCATCGCCGATGGCGCGGCCTTCGCCAAGGCGGTTGCGAAGCGGCTGGAAAAGCAGGGCGTTGCCCTCGATGCCGGCGCCTACCGCGACGCGCCGGCGGGCTTGCGGCTCTGGTGCGGCTCCACGGTCGAGACCGCGGACGTGACCGCGCTCATGCCCTGGATCGAATGGGCCTTCGAGACCGAGATCGCGGCACAGACCGTCGCGGCCTGACCCCCGAGCGATTGCCCCCCGCCACGGGCGGGGGTTTCCCCAAGGTTTTCCGCCCGCGTGGCGGACAGATGACAGGACCCCAGATCATGGCCCCGAAAGTTCTCGTATCCGACAAGCTCAGCGAAACCGCCGTCCAGATCTTCCGCGACCGCGGCGTCGAGGTCGACTACCTGCCCGACCTCGGCAAGGACAAGGACAAGCTCCTCGACGTGATCGGCCAGTATGACGGCCTCGCGATCCGCTCGGCGACCAAGGTGACGGAGAAGATCCTCGCCGCCGCCGGCAATCTCAAGGTGATCGGCCGCGCCGGGATCGGCGTCGACAATGTCGACATCCCGGCCGCCTCGAAGAAAGGCGTGATCGTGATGAACACGCCCTTCGGCAACTCGGTCACCACCGCCGAACACGCCATCGCGATGATGTTCGCCGTCGCTCGGCAACTGCCCGAGGCGAGCGTCTCCACCCATGCCGGCAAGTGGGAGAAGAACCGCTTCATGGGGGTGGAGCTCTTCAACAAGACGCTCGGCGTGATCGGCGCCGGCAACATCGGCTCGATCGTCTGCGACCGGGCGCTGGGCCTCCATATGAAGGTCGTGGCCTATGACCCGTTCCTCTCGGAGGAGCGCGCCAAGGCGATGGGCGTGACCAAGGTCGAGCTCGACGAGCTGCTCGCCCGCGCCGATTTTATCACGCTGCATGTGCCCCTGACCGACAAGACCCGCAACATCCTCTCGGCCGAGAACATCGCCAAGACGAAGAAGGGCGTGCGGATCATCAACTGCGCCCGCGGCGGGCTCGTCGACGAGGGCGCGCTGGCGGAGGCGCTGACCAACGGCCAGGTCGCCGGCGCCGCCTTCGACGTCTTCGAGGTGGAGCCCGCGACCGAAAGCCCGCTCTTCCACCTGCCAAACGTCGTGGTGACCCCGCATCTCGGCGCGGCGACGACCGAGGCGCAGGAGAACGTGGCGCTGCAGGTGGCCGAGCAGATGGCGGACTACCTCCTGACCGGGGCGGTGCAGAACGCGCTGAACATGCCCTCGGTCACGGCGGAAGAGGCCGCGGTCATGGGGCCGTGGCTGAAGCTCGCCCAGCATCTCGGCGCCTTCGCGGGCCAGCTCACCGACGAGCCGATCAAGGCGATCAACGTGCTCTATGACGGCTGCGTCAGCCACATGAACCTCGAGGCGCTGAACTGCGCCGCGATCGCGGGCATCATGGCGGCGACCAATCCGGACGTGAACATGGTCTCGGCCCCGATCATCGCACGCGAGCGCGGCGTCAAGATCGCCACGACCCGGCAGGAAAAGGGCGGTGTCTTCGAGGGCTACATGAAGCTCACCGTGGTGACCGACCGCCGCGAACGCTCGATCGCCGGGACGGTCTTCTCGGACGGCAAGCCGCGCTTCATCCAGATCAAGGGCATCAACATCGACGCCGAGATCGGGGCGCACATGCTTTACACCACGAACGAGGACGTGCCGGGCATCATCGGTACGCTCGGCCACACGCTCGGCAACGCCGGGGTAAACATTGCCAACTTCACCCTCGGCCGTGCGGCACAGGGCGGCGACGCCATCGCGCTGCTCTATCTCGACGAGGCGCCGAAGGTGGAGGTGCTGCGGGCACTGGAGGCAACCGGCAAGTTCAGCCAGGTCAAGCCGCTGGTGTTCGACGTGGCCTGAGACACCGGGCCGGCGCCATGTCGTGGCGCCGGCACATCGGATACCAGAGAAACGCCGCCGCCGTCACCGCCCTGAACGAGGCCGTGCGACCATGCGCGTCAGCGATCTTCCTGCCGCCCGCCGCGATCCCTCGCGCTCCGAAGCGCCTTGATCACGGCGGCGGTTTCCTCAGACCCGTACCCGGCGTCCTGCGCCCGCCGCACCCAGTTGCACAGCAGGTCTGGAAGTTCGCTGTTGATTCCAGCGTCCTTCGCCTGTTGCCGCATCCGGGTCACCGCGCTGCCGGCAACGTCGACCGTGGCGCCGCCCTTGCTGACATGCGCGAAGCTTTCCGCGCTGATGGTTTGCGTCAGCGGAACCGACCGGTCGCCCGCGGGCAGGAGCGCGGTGAACGCCTCAACCGGCACGCCTTCGGCCTCGCAGACCATGGCGCCATGAATCGAGCCGAAGATGATGCCCGTCAGTCGCGACAGGAATGCCAGATCGAGCGTCGACGCTGCCCGGATGTTCGCCCCCAGATAGCGCAGGTCGCCGGCAAGCGGCTGCAGGTCGGCCCGGCTCGCCTCGAACGCAGCCGCCGGGCCCGCGACCAGCATGAGCCCCTTGGGCGTTCCGATGTCGCCGGGCCAGCAGAGGATCGCGCCGTCCAGATAGGCGGCACCATGAGCGCCGAACCATGCTTCGCCTCCCGCTGCCTCTCGCGGTGTTCCGGTGCTCAGCTGGATGACGGTTCGGTCCTTGAGCGCGGAGCCGACGTCGGGCTGTTCGAACAGACCGGCGGTCGACTGGTAGTCCGGGATGCAGACGATGGTCCGGGGGCTGGCCGAGACGGCCGCGCCCAGTGTCGCGGCGCCTTCGGCGCCCGCCGCCACGAGGGGCCGCATCTTCTCGGGCGAGCGGTTCCACACGGTCACGTCCCGCCCTGCCGCAATGAGCGTTCGGGCAAGCGCCGAGCCCATCGCCCCCAATCCCACCACTGTAATGTCGCTCATCTCCCTCTCCCGATCATTTCCGCAGAAGATTCTAACAGATGCGACGCCTTTCTGTCGCTCGCGATGCAGCGGTGGCGCCGGTTCCGGCACAATGCTCGGTCCGTTTTACCCTCGCGAATAGGACGCGCCCGATGCACCCGCCCGCCTTCGACGCCCTTCTCGACGCCCTCGCGTCCATCTACCGGTCCGAGGGCCGCGAGGCGGCCGACCGTACCGCGCAGGCGCTGGTGACGACGCCTGCGCCCGAGGCTTTCGCGCTGCAGCCGCCCTGCGCGCTCGATGGGCTGATGCGCGACCTGCTCGCAACCTCCGCGCATCCGGCCGCCGCAGCGATCCTCGCCGCGCAGGACCTGATCCCCTGGGGCACCAACCCGGTCGCCGACCGGATGAGCGACTCTGCTGCGGCGATCTGCGCCGTGACCACGCTGATGGGCCCCGACGGGCCGATCCCCGCGCCCGACCTCCGGCTCGGCCTCTTCTACCAGCGGCCGAACAGCTATTACGCGCTCCACAACCACGATGCCGACGAGACCTATGTGATCCTCGCCGGACAGGCCTTCTGGACCGCGGGCGAGGACCGGCGGATGCGGGTGCCCGGTGACATGATTCACCATCCGAGCCTGATGCCGCATGCCTTCCGTACAGGCTCCGAAGGCGTCCTTGCGCTCTGGCGCTGGTCGGGCGACGTGAACACCCATTCCTACGCCTTCCTCGACGACCCCGAGGAGCTGATCGCCTGATCCGGCGATTGCCTCCCGGCCCGCGCCCGCGATAGGGTCCGCCCGAGGCACCCGGACGGACGACCATGCGGACCTATGCGATCGGCGACATTCACGGCCATCTCGACAAGCTCGAAGCGGCGCATCGGTTGATTGCCGAGGATCGGGCGCGGGTGGGCGACGCGGCGGCACCCGTGGTTCACATCGGCGACCTCGTCGACCGCGGCCCCGACAGTCGGGGCGTTCTCGACTTCCTGCTGCACGGGCAAGCCTCCGGTGCGCCCTGGGTGGTGCTCAGGGGCAATCACGACCGCATGTTCGCCGAGTTCCTCAACGATCCGGACAGTCACGATCCGGGCCTGCGCGTGAGTCTCCACTGGGTCAGCCGCAACCTCGGCGGAGCGGCAACCCTCGCGTCCTACGGCATCGAGAATATCGATGAACGGCTGCTCTTCGACCTCCACCGGGAGGCGTCGGCCCGCGTGCCCGGGCGTCACGCCGCCTTCCTGCGCGCGCTGCCGAACTCCTATCGGCGCGGGCGGACCGTCTTCGTGCACGCGGGCATCCGCCCGGGCATCCCTCTGGAGGAGCAGCGCGAGGACGATCTGCTCTGGATCCGGGGCGAGTTCCTCGACGATCCGCGCGACCATGGCGCGCTCGTGGTGCATGGCCACACGCCGGTGGATGTCGCGACGCATTATGGCAACCGGCTGAACATCGACACCGGGGCCGGCTACGGCCGCGCGTTGACCGCGGTCGTGATCGAAGGGGACCGGGTCTGGCGGCTCGGCGCCGACGGGCGCACCGAGATCGTGCCGACGTGTTGACACCCGCCGGATCAGGACGACGCGCGGCCGGGACGGGATCTTGCAGGCCGCGCCGCGTCGGGACCTGATCGGAGGGATGATGCCGGATTGTGCCTCGACGATTGCGACCGCAACGCCTGGTGGCCCGGCATGAAGCCGCGACGGTTTTTCGCACCGCTGACCGTGCGGTCGAAGCCGCGGCTGGTCCGCCACAGGATCGCCGATGCGCGCTGGACCCTGCCGGATCTGACCATTGCCGTCCTGGCCGACCTACACGTCTGCCGGCCTTGGACGCCGCTCCCGGCGCTTCGTCACATCGTCGCGATCACGAATGCGCTGGGCGCCGACCTGATCCTGTTGCCGGGCGACCTCATCGCCGATGCGAAGCTTCCCGGTCGCGGCGAGCCGGCGGATGCGGTGGTGGCCGAACTCAGCCGCCTCTCGGCGCCGCTTGGCGTCGCCGCCGTGCTCGGCAATCACGACTGGTGGGATTGCCGGCTCGCGCAGAGCAGCGGGTTTGCCCGCAACTCGGTTGTCGAGGCCTTGGAACCGAGTCCGATCGCCCTGCTCGGGAACCGCGCGATCTGTCTCGAACACGGCGGCGAGCGGTTCTGGCTGGCCGGGATCGACAGCCAGCATGCGCTGAGGCGGCACGGCCATCCCGGCCTGCACGACCCGGACGCCGCCTTCTCCGAAGTGCCCGCGGGCGCGCCGGCAATCCTCATGGCGCATGAGCCGGACTATTTCGCGCAAGGCGACGAACGCGCGTTCCTGCAGATCTCCGGCCATACGCACGGCGGCCAGGCGAACCTTCTTGGATGGCGACCGATGACACCCTCGGCCCATGGCGGGCGCTATGCCTGGGGCCATGTTCGCGAGGGCGGGCGGCACCTGATCGTCTCGGGCGGAATCGGCTATTCCGGTCTTCCGCTCAGAATCCTCCAGCCACCCGAAATCACGCTGGTCATGCTGCAGCGCGGCGCCTAGAGTTTCCTCGGATTTTACCCAGGAGGCTTTGAATGAGCGACGATATCGTGATTCTCTCCGGCGCGCGCACCGCGATCGGAACCTTCGGCGGTGCGCTGGCCGGCATGGCGCCCATCGACACCGCGACCGTGGCGGCGAAGGCCGCGCTCGAGCGCGCCGGCGTCGAGGGCGAGCGCATCGGCCATGTCGCCTTCGGCCATGTGATCAACACCGAGCCGCGCGACATGTATCTCAGCCGCGTCGCCGCGATGCAGGCAGGCGTGCCGAACGGGACGCCGGCGATGAACGTCAACCGGCTTTGCGGCTCGGGCGTGCAGGCGATCGTCTCCTGCGTCCAGTCGTTGAGCCTCGGCGATGCCGATTTCGCGCTGGCCGGCGGGGCGGAGAGCATGAGCCGATCGCCCTATGCGATGCAGGCCGCGCGCTGGGGCCAGAAGATGGGCGACACCAAGGCGCTCGACATGATGACCGGGGCGCTCACCTGCCCGTTCGGCACCGGCCACATGGGCGTGACGGCCGAGAATGTCGCCGCCGAGCATGACATCAGCCGCGCGGCGCAGGATGCCTTCGCGATGGAAAGCCAGAACCGCGCGGCGAAGGCGATCGCCGAGGGCCGCTTCAAGGAGCAGATCGCGCCGGTCGAGATCGCCTCGCGCAAGGGCACGATCGTCTTCGACACCGACGAGCACCCGAAGGCGACGAGTCTCGAGGCGCTGGCGGGGCTGAAGACCGTGTTCAAGAAGGACGGCACGGTGACCGCCGGCAATGCGAGCGGCATCAACGACGGTGCCGCCGCCGTGGTTCTGGCTCGCGCCGGGGCGGCCGAGAAGGCCGGGCTGAAGCCGCGCGCGCGGGTGCTGGGCTATGCCCATGCCGGAGTGCGCCCGGAGGTGATGGGGATCGGGCCGGTGCCGGCGGTCGAGGCGCTTCTGAAGCGCACCGGGCTGTCGGTCGGCGATTTCGACGTGATCGAGTCGAACGAGGCCTTCGCGGCGCAGGCGCTCGCGGTGACGAAGGGGCTCGGCTTCGATCCGGTCAAGGTCAACCCGAACGGCGGCGCGGTGGCGCTCGGCCATCCGATCGGGGCGACCGGGGCGATCATCACGATCAAGGCGCTCTACGAGCTCGAGCGGATCGGCGGCAAAAAGGCGCTGATCACGATGTGCATCGGCGGCGGCCAGGGTATCGCGCTCGCCATCGAGCGGATCTGAGGCGGAGAGGCCGGGGGCGCTGCCCCCGTACCCCCGGGATATATAGAGCAAGATGAAGATCAGGGGCGGAGGGTCACGGTAGACGTGGCGCTCCGCCCCTTCGCGTCGATTACCGAAAGCGTGAGGTAGCCGACTTCCGGGGCGGGCAGGGCTGACTCGCGAGTGCGGTCGGCGAGGATCACCGGCGCGCCGTTGGCGAGCCAGGTGAAGGGCGGTGTGCCGCCGCGGACCTTGAGCGTGAGTGCGCGCGGGGACTCGACTTCTGCGCCGTCGGGCGGGAAGGCAATTTCTGGCGCGTCGAGATTGACGGCGAAGACGGCACCGCGCGGGCGGAAGCGCTGCAGCGGTTGCGGCAGGCGGGCGTTCGCGACGATCAGCGTCGCAGGCGGCGGCGGAGGCAGGGGATCGGGGACGGGTTTGAGCCGGGCGAAGGTCTCGAAAAGAAGGGGGGCCGCGAGCTCGCCGCCGAAGGCGCCGGGGACCGAGGCGCCGTCGGCGCGGCCGATCCAGATCCCGGCGACATGGCGGCCGTCGAAGCCGATCGCCCAGGCGTCGCGGTGGCCGTAGCTGGTGCCGGTCTTGTAGGCCAGCCGGTGTGCGGGCGCGCCCGCGGGCGGGGCGAGGCCGGCGAGGATGTCGGCAGTGAGCCAGGCCGCCTCGGGTCCGAAGAGCCTACGGTCGAGCGGTTGGGCGGCGCCGGGAAGGGCCGAGATCCGGACCGGCGCGCCGAGGCGGGCGAGGGCGGCGTAGCTCTGGACCAGGTCTTCGAGCGTCACCCCGACGCCGCCGAGCGCCACGGCGAGGCCGGGCTGGCCGCCGGGCAGCGCGGGTTCCACCCCGGCACGGCGGAGCGTCGCGAGGAGGCGGGCCGGGCCGAGCGCCTCCGTAAGGCTGACGACCGGGATGTTGAGCGAGAGCTGCAGCGCCTCGCGGACCGGGGTCGTGCCGCGGAAGCTCCGGTCGAAGTTCTGCGGGGCGTAGGTGCCGAAGGCGGTCGGGCGGTCCTCGATCAGGGTTTCGGGATGCGCGAGGCCCTCGTCGAAGGCGAGCGCGTAGACGAAGGGCTTCAGCGTCGATCCCGGCGAGCGCGTCGCTCGGGTCATGTCGATGAAGCCGGCGCGGCGGTCGTCGGTCCAGTCGGGCGAGCCGACCGAGGCGAGTATCTCGCCGGTCCGGTGGTCGGCGACGAGGAGCGCGAGCGAGGCGCGGGGGAAAGCGTGCCGTGCGGCGCGGGCGGCGAGGGCTTCGAGCGCGGTCTGCAGGCGGGCGTCGATCGTGGTCGGGATCGTCCGGGCCTGGGGATCGGCGCGGCGCAGCCGCTCGGCGAGATGCGGGGCGCGGGCGGGGAAGGGTTTGCGCGTTGTCGGCACGGGTTCGGTGAGCGCGGCCGTGGCACGGTCGCGGTCGAGAAAGCCGGCCTCGGCCATCCGCGCCAGCACCCGGGCGCGGGCCGCGCGCGCGGCGTCGGGGAAGCGGTCGGGCCGCCGGGTCTCTGGCGATTGCGGCAGTGCCACGAGGAGCGCCGCCTCGGCGGCGGTGAGGCGGCGCGGCTCCTTGCCGAGCCAGGAGAGCGAGGCGGCGCGGAGGCCTTCGAGATTGCCGCCATAGGGGGCGAGCCGAAGGTAGAGGCCGAGGATCTCGGCCTTCGTCAACCGCCGTTCCAGCGCCATCGCGACCCGGACCTGGCGGAGCTTGCCGGCGATCCGCCCGGTGCCGCTTTCCTCGAGGAGCCGGGCGACCTGCATGGTCAGCGTCGAGCCGCCGGAGATGATCCGCCCGTTCCATGCCGCCTGAGCCGCGGCGCGGAGGAGCGCGCGGGGATCGACGCCGGCATGGGTTAAGAACCGCTTGTCCTCGTAGGCCACGAGCATGCCGGTGAAGAGTGGATCGACCGGGCCGGGTTCGAGCCGCCAGCGCCCGTCGGCGACGGTGAAGGCGCGCAGGAGCGTGCCGTCGCGGGCAAGCACCTCGGTTCCGGTCGCGACCGCGAGCGGTGGCAGCTCGGTCCGGTCGATCCAGAGGTCGGCGGCGTCGCGCGCCAGTGCTGTCGCAAAAAGCGCCGCCGCGAGGGCTATGGGCAGGGCGGCGCGCACCGGCTACTCGCTCACCACGACCCGGCCGGTCGCGGTCCGGGCGCGGTAGTCGGGGCGGTACATGTCCTCGACGCTTGCCGCCGGGTGGTGGAAGCTGCCGGGCGAGATCGCACGGACGAGATAGGCGAGCCGGAACGGTTCGCCGGTGGTCCAGTCCACCGCCGCGAGGAAGCGGTCCTGGCGGAACTCGGTCGTCCGTGTCTCGGCCACACTGTCGAGCCAGCCGAGGGTGGCAATGTCGCCGGCGCGGATAAGGCTCGGGTTGTCGATCTCGAACCCGGCGGGGAGCGGGTCGTCGACCATCAGCCGCGCCTCGCCCCTGCCGTGCGGCGTGACCTCGATCATCGCGACGAGCCTCGCGCCCTGCCTGACCGTGGCGATGTCGGCGGGCTCGCCCTCGAGCGTGTAGTAGCTACGTTCGATCGCGTAGCCCTTGCCGCCCGCGGGCTCCGGTTCTGCGGGTACGCCGAAGGTCGAAAGCGTCACAGTCGCGTCGCGGCCCGATCCGTTGGCGATGACCTGCGGCATGGCGGCGGCGGCTTCGAGCACCCGGACGAGCGGTCCCTCGACCGCCGCGCCGTTGACGGTGAAGCCGTCGGCGCCGGGCCGGTCGATCAGTGCGTGGGTGGCGAGCAGCGCCCAGGTCGCCTCCTGCGTCGAGAGCCGCTTTCCGGTCAGCGCGCGGGCCACGTCGTTGCCGAGCGTCTCGGGGCTCACGGCGGCGGAACCCGCCTCGGCGGCGAGCGCCAGAAGCGCTGTGGCGTCGCGCAGGTCTGTGCCGTAATCGGCGCGCCAGAGCGGGGCCTCCTCCGTTCCTGTCCGGGTGTCGATGAGCCGCGCGGCCGCGGTGAACATCGCGTCGGCGCGCCGCTGGTCACCGTAGGAGGCGAGCGCCGCGCCGAGCTGGGCGGCGGCGATCGGTGTGTCGAAGGCCTCGGTCTTGACGTCGGCGTAGTAGCGCAGGTCGCCCACCGCCGCCGCGCCCTCGCGCGCGAGCACCATCAGCGCATAGGCATAGGCGCCGCCGCCCGCGTCGAAATCGGGCGCGTAGTTGATCTGGTTCCTGAGGTTGTCGAGCGCGCTGCGGAACGCGGTGTCGGGCACCGCGTAGCCCTGCGCCTTTGCCCGGCTGAGGAAGTCGGTCACATAGGCGTCGAGCCAGAGGTCGCCGGTATCGGCGTGCCAGAGGCCGAAGGCGCCGTTCGACGACTGGTTGAGCAGGATCTCGGCGATGCTCTCCTCCACCCGCGTGCGGATGTCGCCGGACTGGCCGGTGCCCATCGCCCGCGCCACCTCCTCGAAATAGAGGAGCGGCAGCGCCTTCGAGGTGAGCTGCTCGGTGCAGCCGTAGGGATAGGCGTCGAGCGCGGCGAGAAGGCCCGGCGCATCGAAGCGGGCGATTGGCCCGACCGCGAGGGTGGCGCGGCCGGAGCCGGGGACGAGCCCGGCGAAGACGTTGGCGTCGAGCGTGAAGGCGTCGCCGGCGGCAAGGTCGAAGCGGCTCTGGCGGGCCACTTCGGGCTCGTTCGACTGGACCGGCAGGGCGAGATCCTTCACCAGTTGGCGCCCGTCCGGCGTCGTCAGCGCGACCCGGATGGTACCGGTGTCCTCGGTGCCTCCGGCGGTGACGGGCACCGAGACAACCGCCTTGCCGCCTTCGGTGAGATCGAGCCCGGAGGGTGCCGCGCCGAGGGTGAGCCCCTCGCCGTTCACGTCGAGTCCGATCCGCCCGGCCGGGCCGGTCGCGTGGACGATTTCCAAAAGCAGCCGGCTCTCGTCGCCGGGCGCAAGGAAGCGCGGGAGCGAGGCGGTCACCACGACCGGGTCGCGCACCAGTACCTCTGCTTCGGCCTGACCGATGGCGGATTTCGACCAGGCGACGGCCATGAGCCGCACCGTGCCGTTGAAGGACGGCAATGCGAACTCGGTCCGCACGTAGCCGTCGGCACCCACGGTCAGCGGGCCGGAGAAATAGGCGACGAGTTCCTCGGTCGGCGGCGGCGCCTGCATCTTCAGCCCCGAGGCGCCGTCGCCGCCGGAGCGCACCGCGCCCATCACGCCCGCCTGGCCGTCGATCAGCCGTCCGTACAGGTCGCGGATCCCGACGCCGAGCTTCCGCTGGCCGAAATAGTGCCCCTCGGGGTCAGGCGAGGAGAAGCCGGTGAGGTTCAGGATGCCGACATCGACGGCGGCGATGGTGGCGAGGACGGGTTCGCCCGCCGTCGCGCCCTCGACCTTCAGCGCGACCGGAAGCGGGCCACGCGGCGCGGCCTCGGGCGCGACTTCGAAGGCGGCGGCGAGCCTGCGCGGGCCGGGATCGACCGCGGCGTAGGAAAGCCCGAGCGCCCGCGCCGGAGCGCGGCCGGCATCGGCATCGAGCGGCCGGATCACCGAGGCCGCGACATAGGCGCCCGCGCCCCAGTCATCGGTCACCGGCAGTTCCACCAGCGTCTCGCCGGCGGTGACCGGCACCGCCTTCATATCGATCAGCCGGTTCGACATCACCGTGACCAGCGCCACGCCGTCGGCGCGCGGCTCCAGCCGCACCACCGCGGTGTCGCCGGGCCGATAGGCGGGCTTGTCGAGCGTCACCGGCACGGTGTCCGGCGTCTCGGTGGCGTCGGCGGGGGCGTACCAGCCGGCGTGGAACTCGACCGAGGCGGCGCTGTAGGTGCCGTCGGCGGCCTCGACGACCAGCTCGTAATTACCCCAGTCGACCGGGGCGGCGATGGCCTCGGCGCCGGTCGCGGTCAGCGCCACGTCACCCTCGGCGACCCGGTGGCGGGTGGTCGTCACCTCCCAGTTCCACTGGCCGTAGAGCGAGTACCACTGGTAGTCGGTCTCGATCCGGTTGAGCGTCCAGTGGGCGTTGCGCGTCGCCGGGGCCTCGTCAGGGCCGACCGCGATCAGCTCGAACCGGGCCTCGTCGCCTTGCGCCACGGTGCCGCCCTCGAAGAGCGGCTTGATGCCGATCACCGGGGCATCGGGCAGGATCCGCCGGGCGACCTCGCGCTCGACAGGGCGGCCGGAGCCCTCCTTCAGACGCACCGCGAAGCGCGCCTCCAGGGGCCGGTTCCCCGCTTCGCCGAGATCGGGGAGCGCCGCGGCTAGCGTCGCGCGTCCCTCGGCATCGGTCGGCCCGACCTCGGGCAAGGCGTCGCGGTAGGGCGAGAACGGTTCGTCATGGCGGCCGAAGCCGTACCCGGGAAAGGCGTCGAGCCTGTCGAGCGCGGCGATCCTCAGATCGCCCTCGACCGCGAGCCCCGCACCCGGCGCGCCGAAGAGATAGCGCGCGGCGATGCCGAGCGCGGGCGTGTCGGCAAGGCGCAGCGCGCCTTCGGGCAGCGTCAGGTCGAAGTCGATGCGTTCTGGCAGGAAGTCCTCGACGAGGAGGCTGTCGGCGGCAAGCACCTTGCCGTCCTCGACGAAGCTCTCGATCCGCCAGGTGCCGCGTGGCGCGCTCGCCGCCAGGGGGAGCGTCGCGACATGGCCGCCCGCGCCGACCGCAGCGGCGAGGATCCGGCTGTATTCGACGCCGTCGGGTCGGAGAAGCCGCACCGTCATCGGCAGCCCGTCGAGCGCCTCCATCCTCGAGTCGCGGGCAAGGATCGTCGCGTGGACCGTCTCGCCCGCGCGGTAAGCGCCGCGGTCGGTTGCAAGGAACACGTCGATCGGCGGCGCGGCCTCGCGCCCGGCGACGCCGCGGTCGGAGAGGTCGAACTCCGGCTCGGTCAGCGGCAGGAAGGCGAAGTCGCCGTCCTTCTCCACGGTGACGAGCGCGGGGACGGCGCCGCCGGTCCCGGCGGTCAGCCCGGCGGCGAACCGGGCAAGGCCCTCGGCGTCGGTCCGGGCCGTCGCGATCACCGCGTTGGCGCGGGACAAGAGCGTCGCGGTGGCACCTTCGGCCGCCGTCGCGCCCGAGAGCGCGCGCACGACGACGTGGAGCCCATCCGCGCCCTCGAAGGTGGTGAGCCCGAGATCGGAGATGACGAACCACTGCGTCGCCGGCGGATGGTCGTGGGGATCGAGCCCCGGAACCCCGGCCTGCAGCGCGTAGATGCCCGGCCCGAGGTCTTCCATCACCGCGTCGAGCGGCAGCCGCGTGGTCACGTCGCGGTTGACCTCCATCCCGACCTCGCCCGTACCAGCCCACACCTCCTCCGCGACCTGTCCCTTGAGGTTCTCCGACGACCAGTAGTCGAGCGGGCGGCCGAAATAGTCGCTCTGGATCGCCCGGATCAGGTTGCGGTCGGAGATCCGGAGGAGCGTGAGGTCGAGCCGGTCGGTATTGACGGTCTCGACCGGGATCCCGGCCCGATCGGTCCGGGGCAGCACATAGGCGCGGCCAGGGAATCGCACGGCAGGCGCCCGGTCTCGGACGTAGAGGTTGAGCGTCACGTCCTTCGCCAGCTCCTCGCCATCGGCGGCGGGCAACCCTTCGCGGAAGGTCACCGCGTAGCGGCGGCCGTGCTCGACCCCGCTCACGCAGATCTGCCGGCCCGAGGCGTCGACGGCGAGGCCCGCCGCGTCGAGCTTGACGAAGGGGGCGTAGTCGGTCCCGGCGCGGATCAGATCGGCGGTAAAGGTGGCGCAGATCCGCGGCATGGCGGCGTCGCTGTCGACCTGGGTCTCGGCGATGCGGAAGCCGTATTTGCCGATCGCGTCTTCAAGCGCCGCGGCGGTTTCGTCGCGCGGCTGCAGGCGCTGGGCAAGGCGCAAGGCGGGGATCATGTCGGGGCCGCGTTCGACGGTCTCGA
This sequence comes from Albidovulum salinarum, assembly GCF_025673475.1. Taxonomy (NCBI): domain Bacteria; kingdom Pseudomonadati; phylum Pseudomonadota; class Alphaproteobacteria; order Rhodobacterales; family Paracoccaceae; genus Albidovulum; species Albidovulum salinarum. The sequence goes on from NZ_JAOVQO010000015.1 coordinate 106,528, forward strand.
AGGCGCGGGCGAGGGTCGCGAGAGCGGTGGCGCGGAGCGCGGGGGCGTCGGCCCGCAGGTAGGCGTTGATCGCGGCGGCGGCGGCGCGATCGGCGTTGTCCCGGCGCTTGCTTCGGTTGGCCGGAATTTCGAGAAGCGCTGCGGCATAATCGGCCCAGAGCCCGGCCGAGTCGGAGATGTTGAGCGCCGCGCCGGTTGCTTCGGCGACGCCGGGCCAGTCCTCTGCTTCGCGCGCCGCTCGCTCCGCCGCGATCAATTCTGTCTCGGTCGCAATTCCGGTTGGATGTGCTACAGAGAGGCCGTTTGCCTGCTCAAGCGCCGCATCGAAGTCCTCCTCCCTTAGAAATGAGAGATCCGTGGCCAAATTCCGCGCTTGTTCGGTGGCACCCTCCGCGGCGGCGATGATGCGGCCTGACACGGCGCCGGAATAGGGTTCTGCCGTGCCGGCTTCGGTTTTCAGGAAGCAGGATCCGGCACGGCGGTTGAAGGTGAAGGCCCGGCAGGCGCCGTCGGTGAGACATGCCGACGCGCAGGCGTCGTATTCGACGTCGAACAGGGCACGAAGGTCCGCGCCAGGGAAGTCGATACCTTCGACCAGGGCCGTGCGTCTGTCGGGAATGTAGTCGCGGTCCTGGGCGGTGACGGCGGAAACTGCGAGCAAGGCCACGAGAGCGGCGGGCAACACCCTGAGCATCGAAATCCCCTGTCCTTGGTAATGCGAGGATGCTCGCATGGCGCCGGCCGGCATGGCAAGACCGGCCCCCGATCGCGGAACGCTTAAACCTTCCTTCATGCCGGAGCGTCATGGTTGCCCTGCGCCGAAGCGGCGCGGTCGGACCGGAGGCGGGTTTGAGCATTGCCGAGAAACTGGCGAGGGAGCGGCGGGCGCGGCTCGCCGCCGAACGCCTGCTTGACCAGAAGCAAAGGGAGCTCTTCGCCGCGAATTCCCAGCTCTCGCGCCACGCCCGGTTGCTCTCCGACCAGATCGTCGAACAGCGCCACGGGCTCGAGGAGGCCCGGCACGAGGCCGAATCGCTGAAGGGTCAGAACAGCCGCTACCAGCACGATCTCGAACGCGCCAACGTGGAAGCGGAACTCGCCCAGCGGCGGCTCTGGGAGGCGATCGAGACGATCGAGGACGGGTTCGCGGTCTTTGACGCCGATCTTCGGCTGGTCACGGCGAACCGGGCCTATCTCGGGCTGTTCGGCAAGCACCGCGATTTCGGTGTCGGGTCCGACTACGACACGATTCTCGCGGCCTTCGGCGAGGCCGGATTCGGCGATCTCGGGGATGAAACAGTGCAGGACTGGTACCACGCGATGATCGAGCGCATTGGCCGCGACGCGATCGAGCCGACGATCGTCAGCCTTCCGGACGGCCGCCACATCAAGCTCATCGACCGGCGCGGCGACGCCGGCGATCTGGTGTCCATGGCGCTCGACATCACCGACGCGGTCGCGCGCGAGGCCGAACTGGAAGAGGCGCGGGCAAGGGCCGAGGCGGCGAACCGCGCCAAGTCCGCCTTCCTCGCCAACATGAGCCACGAGATCCGAACGCCGATGAACGGTGTCGTCGGCATGGCCGAGCTTCTCTGCGAGAGCGGGCTGAACGAGGAGCAACGGCTCTTCGCCGAGACGATCAAGTCGTCCGGCGAGGCGCTTCTGGCCATCATCAATGACGTGCTCGATTACTCGAAGATCGAGGCGGAGAAGCTGAAGCTGTATCCTGAGCCGTTCGATCTCGAGCGCTGCCTGCACGAAGTCATGCTGCTCCTGCAGCCTGCCGCACGCGACAAGGGAATCAAGCTTCTGGTCGATTTCGACCTGTTCCTGCCGACGCGATATGTCGGCGACAGGGGGCGGATCCGTCAGATCGTCACCAACCTGATCGGCAATGCGGTGAAATTCACCGACACGGGCCACGTCCTGTCGAGGGTTGTCGGGATCGAGGGGTCCGATGGACGGTTCGACCTTCACATCACCGTCGAGGATACCGGCATCGGCATTCCGGCGGACTTCATCGACCATGTCTTCGGCGAATTCAACCAGATCGAAGATCAGTCGAACCGCAAGTTCGAGGGCACCGGTCTCGGCCTTGCGATCAGCCGACAGCTCGTCGAGCTCATGGGGGGCGCGATCTGGGTCGACAGTGAGCCGGGGAAGGGGTCGTGCTTCGGTTTCCGCGTGACGCTGGCGCCGGCCGAGCCGCGCGATCCGGTCGACAAGCCTGACCGGCCGATCCTCCTCAAGCGGGCGCTGATCGTCGACGATGTTCAGATCAACCGGGTGATCCTCGAACGTCAACTCGAGACCTACGGGCTCGAGGTGACGATGTGCACCACTCCGGCCGAGGCATTGCGCGCCGCATCGGCGCATCCGTTCGACGTGATCCTGACCGATCACGAGATGCCGGACATGAACGGTCCCGCCCTGGCCGCCGCTCTCCGGTCGGCCGGGGTCGGCGCGCCGGTCGTACTGCTGTCGTCGGACCCCGCCGCCGTTGACGGCCCGTCCGCGGGTCTGGCGGCGGTGCTTTGCAAGCCGATCCTGCGCCGCGAGCTGTTTCGTACACTAGAGGACCTCTCCTATCCCGCCACCGGCGAGCCCGCACCCGCCAGCCGGGACGCCGCCGAGCCCCCAGTCGCGGGCGGTAGGCAGATGCGCGTGCTTGCCGCCGAGGACAACCGCACCAACCAGCTCGTGTTCCGCAAGATGGTCGCCGATTTCGACATCGACCTCACGTTTGCCCGCAATGGGCGCGAAGCGGTCGAGAAATGGCACAGTTTCAAGCCCGACCTGATCTTCATGGACATCTCCATGCCGGAGATGGACGGCCGCGAGGCCGCCCGGGCGATCCGGGCGATCGAGGCCGAGCAGGGCCTGCCGAAAGTGCCGATCGTGGCGCTCACGGCGCATGTCATGGAAGGCGACCGGGATGCAGTCAGTGCGGCCGGAATCGACGAGTACCTGACGAAGCCACTCAAGAAGGTCGCGATTTCCTCGAAGATCGACGCGTATTGCCCGCCCTCGGCGAGGCCAGCGCATGACTTGTCGGCGCGCCCCGGTCCGACCTGACCGCGCTGCGCGCTCGGCCTTGGGTTCAGCGCGCCGAGCGGACGGACCATCCGCCGGGGGCGGTGCGCGGTGTCCATGGCCGGGTCGCAAACGGGCTGATCGACGGTGCGGCGGACCTGGGAAGTGCCGACGTCCGGCTCAGCGCCGACCGAGCATCGCCAGCCGGATCAGCGCCCGCTCCATTACCGCCATCGCCGGCGCGCGCGAGGCGGAGCGCAGCGTCAAGTCGGTGTCGGTCAGGATGCCGATTGCGTTCTCCAGCCGGTGCATGCCCCAGTTCTGCGCCTGCCGGAGCATCCTGTCGCGGCGCGGTCCGAAAACCGGTGGCCGCATCCGGGCGATGCCCTCGCTCGGGCCGCCCGGCGCGGAGGCGGCCATATGCAGGGTGCGAAAATGGCGCATCGCGGCGATCGACAGGGTGACCGGGTTCACCCCCTGGCCTTCCAGCCGGCGCATGAGCGGTCCGACATCGGCTACGCGGGTCTCGGCGACGGCGTGAAGGACGTCGTCGACCTCCGCCTCGATCGTCGCGGGCGCGCAGGCCGCGACTTCAGCGGGCGCCAGCGGCGCGGAATCGCCGAACTTGTAGAGCGCAATTTTCTCCACCGTCTGCCGGAAATCGCCCGGATCGAGATCGCGGGCCAGCGCGAGCAGGTCGGTCATCGCCTCGCGGCCGATCTCGGTGAGGCCTGCCTTGGCAAGCACCGCCTCGATCTCGTCGCGCGAGGGCGGGTCGTCGTAGATCCCGGCCGCATAGGCGTTCGGATGCTCCTCGAAGGCCTTTTTCAGCGCCGAAGCCTTGGTCAGGCTGCCGGCCGTCACCACCAGCATCGCGTCGCCCGGCTTCCAGTCTGCGAGGGCGGCCTTCAGCACCGGCGCGAGCCCGTCGGCGGCGTCCTCGACGAAGGCCACGCGCGGGCCGGGGAAGAAGCCTTGCGCCTTCAGCGCATCCGCGACGAGGGCGGGATCCTTGCGCAGGTCGGCGGCCGGGATCCGCGTCAGCCGCATCTCGGCCTCGCCCTCGGGCCCGATAAGCGCGGCGATGACCTCCTGCCGTTTCAGCGCGACCCGCATTCCGTCGGCGCCGAAGATCAAGAGCCCCGCCCTGTCGGGCTCCGGCTTCGCGAAGAAGCGGGTGGCCGCGGCGCCCGCGAGCTTCACGGGCGCTTCCCGTTGCCCGAGGTCGCGATCAGTTGGGTAACGATCTGATCGGCGAGGACCCGCATCAGGCGGGTCCGGGCGTCGGCCTCGGCCGCTTCGGTGGAGACCGGCGTGCCGAAGGCGGAATAGCTCGTGAACGAGGTTACCCGGCCCGAGCTGACGGTCTCGTTGGTCTCCGCGTTGCGCAGGGTAAAGCTGGCGGAACCGATCACCTGGTATCGGTTGATCGCGTTGTCCGGCGCGACCGACTGTTCGACCGTCCGGGTGTCGATCCCGTAGCCGAGCTGGAACTCGGGAGAGCGGGTGCGTCCGAGCCGCTCCTCCAGCCGCTCGACAAGATCGAAACCGTCCTTGTCGCTGGGCGCGTCAACCGTCACCCGGTCGAGCAGCTCGACCGCGGCGCCGTTCGGGCCATAGGCCGGGGTGAAGCCGCAGCCGACGAGCGCGGCGGCGGCCAGGAGGGCAAGGATATGTCTGCGCTCAGACCACGACATTGACGATGCGGCCCGGAACGACGATTAGTTTCTTCGGCGCGGCCCCGGCCAGCGCCCGGATCACCGCCTCGTCCGCGAGCACGATCTTCTCGACCTCGGCGGGGGCCATGTCCTTGGGAACGCTGATTTCCGCGCGGCGCTTGCCATTGATCTGGATCGGCAGGACCACGGTGTCCTCGGCCAACATCGCCGGATCGGCTTTCGGCCAGGGGGCCGCGGCGACGAGCCCCTCGCCCCCGACCAACGCCCAGACATCCTCGGCCAGGTGCGGCACCATCGGCGCCATGAGCTGCGCAAGCGTCCGCATCGCGGTGCGCTTCGTCGCCGCAGAGGCGTCGGATTTCGAGAAGGTGTTGGTGAACTCGTAGAGCTTCGCCACCGCCTTGTTGAAGGCAAAGCCCTCGATCCCCGCCGTCACGTCGGCGACGGCGCGGTGCATGGCCTTCAGGAGCGCCTCGTCCTGCGACGTATCGGTGCCGCCGCGGCTATCGATCTCGGCGGCGAGCCGCCAGACGCGGGCGAGGTGCTTCTGCGTCGCCTCGGCGCCCGAGGCGGTCCATTCGACGTCGCGCTCGGGAGGGCTGTCGGACATGACGAACCAGCGCGCGGTGTCAGCGCCGTAGCGGGCGATGATGTCCATCGGGTCGACGACGTTCTTCTTCGACTTCGACATCTTGATGACAGGCCCGATCTCGACCGGAGTGCCGTCCTTGAGACGGGCGCCCTCGGCATCCCGAATCACGTCGTCGGGCGTGTGCCAGACCGGGCGGCCGTCCGGCCCGCGCGTCGCATAGGTCTCGTGCGTGACCATGCCTTGGGTGAAGAGCGCGTTGAAGGGCTCGATCGCCTTCCTGGGCAGGTGGCCGGTCAGGTGCATCGCCCGGGCGAAGAAGCGGGAATAGAGAAGGTGCAGGATCGCGTGTTCGATGCCGCCGATGTACTGGTCGACGTTCATCCAGTAGTCGGCGTCTTCCGCGCTCGTCGGGGTCGTGGCGCGCGGCGCGGTGAAGCGGGCATAGTACCAGGACGAATCGACGAACGTGTCCATCGTGTCCGTCTCGCGCCGGGCCGGCGCGCCGCAGTTCGGGCAGGCGCAGTCGCGCCAGGTCGGGTGACGGTCCAGGGGATTGCCCGGCTGGTCGAAGCTGACGTCATAGGGCAGCTCGATCGGCAGGTTCTCCTTCCTCTCCGGCACAACGCCGCAATCGGCGCAATGCACGACCGGGATCGGGCAGCCCCAGTAGCGCTGGCGGCTCACGCCCCAGTCGCGCAGGCGGTAGTTGGTGACGCCACGGCCGACGCCGTTGGCCTCACAGTGGGTGATGGCGGCATCGACGGCCTCGTCCCCGGTCTGAATCTCGGACCCGGCGAAGCCGCGAACGTAGCGGACGCGCTCGGACTTCATCGGGACGAAAGCCTCGGCGAGCGGCGCGTCGTCGGCGCCCTCAGCGACAAAGACCGCCGGGATCGGGAGGCCGTATTTTGTCGCGAAGTCGAAATCGCGCTGGTCATGGGCCGGGCAGCCAAAGATCGCGCCGGTGCCGTAGTCCATGAGAATGAAGTTGGCGATGTAGACCGGAAGTTCCCAAGTCTTGTCAAAGGGATGGTGGACGCGGATGCCGGTGTCGAGGCCCTTCTTCTCGGCCTTCTCCAGCGCCTCTTCCGAGGTGCCGATGCGACGGCATTCGGCGACGAATTCGGCGATCCTCGGGTCGTGCCGCTCAAGGTGTTTGGCGAGCGGATGGTCGGGCGAGATCGCGGCGAAGGAGGCGCCCATCAGCGTGTCGGGCCGGGTCGTGTAGACCTCCAGCCGGTCGAAGCCCTCGGGCGCGCCCGAGGTCGAGAAGGCGAATTGCAGGCCGCGCGATTTGCCGATCCAGTTGGCCTGCATCAGCCGCACCTTCTCGGGCCAGTCCTTCAGACCGTCGAGCGCCTCGAGCAGCTCGCCCGCGAAGTCCGAGATGCGGAAGAACCACTGGGTCAGTTCGCGCCGTTCCACCTCGGCGCCCGAGCGCCAGCCCTTGCCGTCGATCACCTGCTCGTTGGCGAGCACGGTCATGTCGACCGGGTCCCAGTTCACCACCGCGTTCTTGCGGTAGACGAGGCCCTTTTCCATGAAGTCGATGAACATCGCCTGCTGCTGGCCGTAATACTCCGGATCGCAGGTGGCGAATTCGCGGCTCCAGTCGATCGAGAGGCCGAGGGGCTTCATCTGGTCGCGCATCACCGCGATGTTGCCGTAGGTCCAGTCCTTGGGATGGCCGCCGCGCTCCATCGCCGCGTTCTCGGCGGGCATGCCGAAGGCATCCCAGCCCATCGGGTGCAGCACCGAATAGCCGCAGGAAGACTTGTAGCGTGCCACGACGTCGCCCATCGTGTAGTTGCGCACATGGCCGATATGGATGCGCCCCGACGGGTAGGGGAACATCTCGAGCACATAGTACTTCGGCCGCGCGGGATCGCGCCGTGCTGCGAAGCATCCGGCCTGTTCCCAGGCTTCTTGCCATTTCGGCTCGGTGACGGCGGGGTCGTAACGCGACATGTCTGTTTCCTCGGCGCTTGGCTCGGCCGGTTATACAAGCGCCGCGCGCAAGGTCCAGAGTTTCCCTCAGGACCCGCTTTACGGTGTTAACAGCTTTCAGCTGACAGGCGGCGCGGCGCTCAGAGTTTGCTGTCGCGGATGCGAAGTTGACGCGCCCGGGTCAGGATCGCGTCTTCGACGGCCTGGGCGGTGGCGGTGTCGACCGGCCCGGACTTAGACATCAGCGCGACCTTCAGCGACCGCGCATCAAGCGCCGGATCCTGCACGTAGATCGTGGCGCGGTAGGCACGTCCGCCGCCGGGCGGGGTTCCGAAGCCCGTCACGATCACCCCCGAGAACGGATCGACCGACTGCACCGGAAGGAAATCGAGCACTTCGAGCGAGGCTTGCCAGAGGTACTTGTTGACCTCCAGCGTGGTGTTCGGATCGGAGGAATTCGTGAACAGATCCCACACGGTGGAGCGCTCCGGCGCGGGCGAGATGCGGGCCAGATTCTCCCGCTGCGCATCGGCAGCGGCGCGGGCCTCGAGCGTGGCGAGATCGGTCGCGGGTGCGCGCGGTCCGAAGATGCCGCCGCTGCTGCAGGCCGCCAGAGAAGACACGATCCCGCCGAGAATCGCTCCGCGCACCAAGAACCGGATCTTCATGAGCACCCCGTGACTGTGTTGCTTCGCTGTCTAGCCGAGCCGATCCCTGCGAACAAGGCCTTTCCGGCAATGGGAACGGGGCCATGCGCGATGCCGCGCAGCAGGACTGTGGCAAGAACGCACCATCACGGTTCGGTATTTCCAGGCACTCCGCCCTTTCCGTTGCATTGCCGCGGCTAACTGGAGAAATAGACGCATACCCAATTCGGATTCCCCTGAGTTGGGCCCACCTTAAGACAACGAGGGAATACGAAATGAAAAAGCTTCTTCTCGCTTCCACCGCTCTCGTCGGCTTCGCCGGCGCCGCGGCTGCGGAAGTTTCGCTGTCGGGCTACGCCGAAATCGGCGTCCGCGGCGGCTCGGGCGACTTCGGCACCGTGACTGCGATCGAGACCCAGTTCCACAACGACGTCGTCATCAACTTCAACTTCTCCGGCTCGACCGACAACGGCCTCGACTTCGGCGGTAAGGTTCAGCTCGACGACTCGAACGGCTCGAACCCGAACGGCACCCCGGCGTTCGACGACGAAGCGTTCTTCGTTTCGGGCACCTTCGGCCGCGTCACCTTGGGTGAGACCGACGGCGCGTTCGACTGGGCGCTCTCGGAAATCTACTCGGGCACCTCGCTCAACGACGATCACTCGACCCATGCCGGCGCCTACTGGTTCACCGGTCTTGACGGCTCGTACGACAACCAGATCGCTCGCTACGAATACTCGTTCGGCGACTTCGGCGTCGCGGTTTCGGCCGAAAACGACGACAGCGGCGTGGGCGATGCCGTCTGGGGTCTCGGTGGTAAGTGGGCTGGCACGTTCTCCGGCGTTGATGCCGCCGCCGGCATCGCTGTCCAGGACAACGGCACCAACACCGTTTGGGGTCTGAGCGGCAGCGTCGCGATGCAGCAGGGCTTCTCGCTCTCGGCTGGCTACGCTGACCTCGACGGCACCGCGTTCCACACCTCGAACGGCTACACCACCGTTCCGCTGTCCGACTCGTGGTGGGGCCTCGGCGCCGCCTACACGACCGGCGCTCTGACCGTCGGCGCCAACTACGGCGCGTTCGACACCGACATGGGCACCGTCGATGGCTGGGGCCTCGTGGCGAACTACGACCTCGGTGGCGGCGCTGTTGCCATGGCCGGCTACGGCTCGGGCGACGCTGCTTCCTGGAACGGCGGCGGCAAGGACACCTGGTCGGTGGGTCTCGGCCTGTCGTTCTGATCGAACGCACGATCGATCAAATCGGAAAGAGCGGGCCTTGTGCCCGCTCTTTTTCTTTGGGCATCATTTGCCGATCGCTTCGTCCCGGCAACTCGACACTCCGCGGTGCTGGCGCTAAGGTCCGCGCGATCGTGTGGCCTTGGAGATAGAGATGGCGGTGCTGACGGCGACGGAAATCCAGAACACCTATGCCGAGGCGCTCAAGCTTCAGACTGCCGGCAATCGCGAAGCCGCGCTGAAGATCTATCTCGACATCATCAAGGATCACCCGCGCGTCGCGGAGGCGCAGTACCAGATCGGTGTGATCCACATGGCGGAGAACCGCTTCACGCGCGCCATCCCGCATCTCGAAGCCGCCGCCCAGCTGAAGCCGGGAGAAGGCGCGATCTGGAAGATCTGGACCGAGGCCGTGGCGCTCGGCGGCGACGCGGCGGCCGAGGAGACCTATCTGCGGCTGCTGAAATCTGCCCCGGTGCCGGTCAACATCAAGCTCGCACTGCAGGACCGCTTCGGGGCGCGACGCAGCTCGACGCGCCCGGCGACGCGGGGCGTGCCGCCCGCCGAGATGCGGCGGCTGCTCGGAATGATGGAGGCCTCGCGCCCGGCCGAGGCCGAACAGTTCGCCGCGCGGCTCTTGATCGCCCATCCCGGCTCGGCGCCGGTCCTGAACATTCTCGCGACGGCGCAGGCGGTCCAGGGCAAGGCCGCGCAGGCCGATGCGGCGTTCCGCAAGGCGATCGCGGCGGATCCGGGCTATGCCGAGGCGCATGACAATTTCGGGCGCTTCCTGATCGACCTGCGCCGCGAGGACGAAGCTGTCCGCCACTTCCGCGAAGCCGTGATTCTGGCTCCGGGCCTGCCCTCCGCGCTGGTCAATTTCGCAAGCGCCCTCACGCGGTCGGGCAATTCCGAGCCGGCACTCGTTCTGCTCGAACGCGCCGAGCGCGCCGGGGTCGATTCCGCCCCCCTGCATATGGCGATCGGCAATGTGCGGATGCGCACGAAGAACTACGCCGGCGCCGAGGAGGCGTTCGCGCGGGCGCTCGAGGTATCCAATGGCAAGGTGATCGAAGCGATCGGCATGCTCGCGCAGGCGCAGGCCCGCATCGGCAAGGACGACGAGGCGCTGGCGAACTTCAACCGCGCGCTGGAGCTCGACAAGGATTCGCCGGTCGCGACCGCCGGCAAGGCGACCCTGTTGCAGGCTTTCGGGGATTTCGAGGAGGCGGATGTCCTGTTCCGGCGCAGCTTCGAGCTCGATCCCGACAACGGCGAGAATTACCGGGTCTTCATCGCCTCGCACAAGACCAAGCCGGGCGATCCGATCATCGACCAGATGCTGCGGCAGTATGAGAACCCCCGACTGTCCGTCACCGACCGCATGAACCTCGGCTTCGCCCTAGCGAAGGCGCTGGAGGACACCAAGGACTACGGCCGCGTCTTCCACTATCTCGACGAGGCCAACCGGCTGATGTGGGCGGCCTCGCCGCACAACATGGCGGCGCGGCGCAAGGTCGTGGACATGACCAAGAGCGCCTACGCGGATTTTGACTGGCACGGCGCCTCGATCGAAGGCGCGACGGACTACGCGCCGATCTTCGTGACCGGCATGCCGCGCTCGGGAACGACGCTCGTGGAGCAGATCATCGCCAGCCATTCCACGGTCGCCGGCGCCGGCGAGGTGGGCGAGGCGGCGCAATCCGCGCACCGGTTTCTCGCGGACGGCAAGAACGCGCGGGCGGTCGGCGAGATCCCGGCGGCGGAGATCGCTGATCTCGGCCGCGAGATGGAGCGGATCCTGCGGGCGCGGCGCCCGGAGGCCGAACGGGTCACAGACAAGTCGATCCAGTCCTACATGCATCTCGGGTTGATCCGGCTCGCCATGCCGAACGCGCGCTTCGTCGTCGTCCGGCGTGACCCGCGTGACAACCTGCTGTCGATCTACAAGAACAAGTTCCCCGAGGACACGCACCAGTATGCCTATGACCAGCGCGAACTCGTGCGCTACTACGGCACCTTCGTCGAGATGATCGACTTCTGGCGCGAGCTCGTGCCCGACTGGTTCTACGAGGTCCAGTACGAAGAGCTCGTGGCCAATCCCGAGGAGGAGACGCGCAAGCTGATCGCGGCCTGCGGGCTCGACTGGGAGGATGCCTGCCTGAGCTTCCACGAGAACAAGCGCAAGATCGAAACCCTGTCGGTCTACCAGGTGCGACAGCCGATCACCAAGAGCTCGGTCAAGGGCTGGCAGCGCTACGAGAAGGAGCTGAAGCCGATGCTCGATGCGCTGCGGGAAGGCGGATATGTCGCTGACTGACATCGCCCGTCGGATCCGCGATGCCGCGCGGGCGGCGGGGCGGGACGAAGGCTCGGTGACGCTCATCGCGGTGTCAAAGGTGCAGCCGCTCGACCGTGTGGTGTCGGTGCTGGAGGAAGGCCACCGCGTCTTCGGCGAGAACTACGTGCAGGAGGCGGCGGGCAAGTGGCCGGACCTGCGCGAGCGGTTCGAGGGCGTGAAGCTCCACATGATCGGGCCGTTGCAGACCAACAAGGCGAAAGTGGCGGTCGAGCTTTTCGACGCGATCCATACGCTGGACCGTCCCTCGCTCGCCGAGAAACTCGCGCGGCTCGCCGATGCGCGCGGTGCGTGTCCGGAGCTCTTCGTCCAGGTCAATACCGGCGAGGAGCCGCAGAAGGCGGGCGTGCTGCCGGCTGACGCCGACGGATTTGTCGCCGCCTGCCGCGGGCTCGGCCTGCCGCTCGCGGGGCTGATGTGCATCCCGCCCGAGGGGGTCGATACCACGCCGCATTTTGCGTTGCTGCGGGCGATGGCAGAGCGGAATGGATTGTCAGGCCTGTCGATGGGGATGAGCTCGGATTTCGAGGCGGCGATCGCCGAGGGCGCGACGCATGTCCGTGTCGGCTCGGCGATCTTCGGCGCGCGGGATTACGGCGCGCGCTGAGGGGGCTTTCCGCCCCCTCTTGGCCTTGCGGCCAGTTTTCCCCCGAGGATATGTCCGGGCAAGATGAAATCAGCGGTCCGGGACGATCACCCGTGTTCCCGGCGCGGCGTGGCGGGCGACGAAGAGAAGGTCGCGGCGCGCGAGGGCGAGGCAGCCGGCCGTCGGGTAACCGGGGCGGCGCCACTGGTGGATGAAGATCGCCGAGCCGCGGCCCGGCGTGGCATCGGGCCAGTTCCAGTCCAGGGGCAGGATCAGGTCGTAGAGGGGATCGGCGCGGCGGAGGCGCTCGGCGCTCTTGCCGAAGGGTTTGCGGGTCAGGTGGTTGTAGTCGGGATGGTCCGGCGCGTCGCACCAGCGATCCTCGAGGTGGATCGGCCTGGCCCAGGGCGGCAGGCTGCTGGCGGCAATGCGGTCGGCCCGGTAGAGAAGGCCGATGACGCGGTGCGGGCCGGTCGGCGTCGCGCCGTCACCCTCGCGCTTGTCGGCGCGGATGCCGCCGCGCCCGGTCGAGACCGGGAAGGTCCGGCCGAGAAAGCGCAGGCCGGTCGGGGTCAGGACGAGGTCTTCGGGGCTCATAGCAGGTGGCCGGATTTCCGCGCCTTGGTGGCGAGATAGCCCTCGTTGTGGCGCGTCTGGCCGACCTTCAGCGGCACGCGCTCGGCCACCGCGATGCCCATCGCCTCCATCATCCGGATCTTGGCCGGGTTGTTGGTCAGGAGCCGGACGGAGGAGAAGCCGAGTTGCTTGAGAAGCCCGGCGCCGAGCCGGAAGTCGCGCTCGTCATCCTCGAAGCCGAGCCGATGGTTGGCCTCGACCGTGTCGAAGCCCTGATCCTGCAACGAATAGGCGCGCATCTTGTTGGCGAGGCCGATGCCGCGGCCTTCCTGGTTGAGATAGAGCAGCACGCCCGCACCCTCGGCGCCCATCTGGGCGAGGGCGGCGCGCAGCTGCGGGCCGCAGTCGCATTTGAGGCTGCCGAGGAGGTCGCCGGTGAAGCAGGCCGAATGCAGCCGCGCAAGGACCGGCTTGTCGCGCGGCGGGCGGCCGATCTCGATCGCGTAATGCTCCTCGCCACCGTCGTCGGGGCGGAACACATGTAGCCGGCCGGCCTCGGCCGCGACCATCGGCACGCGGGCGGCGATCACCGGATGCAGCGTGCTCGCGCGGGCAAGTTCCGGCGCCGCCTTGTCCCAGTCGATGAGCGTGAGGTTCTCGGTCGCGGCGAGGCGCAGGGCGCCGGCAGCCGGGACGAGCACGGCCGCGGGCAGCAGGCGGGCGGACTTAGCCAGCGAGATCGCGGCGCGGGCGAGCGTGGCGTCGCCGTCGCGCAGGCTCTGGAACGGTCCCTTCATCGGCGCGCGGAGATCGTCGGCCGGATCGGCGGCGGCGGCGATCCAGGCCGGGGTCGCATCGTCGGGGACGGCCAGCCGGGCGATGTCGCCGTCATAGGCGCGCGCCTTCAACGTCTCGGCGCGCCGGACGGTGATGGCGAGCGTGAGCGACCCCAGCGCACGGAGCGCGGCGAAGCGGTCCGGGTCCAGCGCCTCGGCCGCGAGCGCGAGTGCCGCCTCGCCGCCGGCGGTCAGGACAACGGGCACCCCCATGCGCAGGTCGGCACGGGCTCGATTCAGGCGTTCGATGATGTCGGGGCCGAGGGGCATTTGGTATCCGCGCTGCTGTCAGACCTTTAGATAATCCGGCGCCGCGGAAATTGAAACATTTCCCGTGAAGGCGACACGACCGCGTGAGAAAACCGTCGCATCCCTTGCCGGGTTCCGGGCGGCGGCACATCTTCGGAGACGGAAGCGGAGGGCAACATCATGGCCAATCTGAAGAAAATCCTGCTTGTCGACGATGACGACGATCTGCGCGACGCGCTGGCGGAGCAGCTCGTCTCGACCGAGGATTTCGACGTCTTCGAAGCCGGCAACGGCGTTGAAGGCATCGCGAAGATCACGGCGGGTATATACGATCTGATCATTCTCGACGTCGGCTTGCCGGACACCGATGGTCGCGAGCTGTGCAAGAAGATGCGCAAGCATGGCGTGAAATGCCCGATCCTGATGCTGACCGGGCATGACGGCGATGCCGACACGATCCTCGGTCTCGATGCGGGGGCGAACGACTATGTCACCAAGCCGTTCAAGTTCCCCGTCCTCCTGGCGCGGATCCGGGCGCAACTCAGGACGCACGAGCAGTCCGAGGACGCGATCTTCCAGCTTGGGCCCTACACGTTCAAACCGGCCATGAAGATGCTGATCGACGAGCGGGACCGGAAGATCCGGCTCACCGAGAAGGAGACCAACATCCTCAAGTTTCTCTACCGGGCAACCGAGGGCGTGGTGCCGCGCGACGTGCTTTTACACGAGGTCTGGGGCTATAATGCGGGGGTCACGACCCACACGCTGGAGACGCATATCTACAGGCTTCGCCAAAAAATTGAACCAGATCCGTCAAATGCGCGCCTTCTTGTGACCGAATCGGGCGGGTATCGTCTGGTAGCGTAGACCGAAGAATCCCCTGGCCGCGTCGGGGTTATGGCGCGGCATCCTCCCTGTTGGACTGGCCGGGCTTCATGCCCGGCCTTTTTTTTTGCAGGTCACGCCGCCGCGGTGTTACTCGACCGCCGCCGTTGTCGCCGGGGGAAAGCTCTTGTCGGCCAGGAACGGGTAGGCGATCGCCGCGAGCTGCTGGCGCTCGGGCCCGTCGATGCGCAAGAAATGCCAGCTATCGTCTTCGCGAACCGCGAGGAGCGGCTGTTCGTGGCGGGTCTTCTTGCCGCCGGCGATCGTGGTGAAGGCGGTGGGGATGAGAACCCAGGTCGCCTCGGAGCCGTCGCCGAGCGCCGCGTCCTCGGCGTCGAGCGCGTCGAGATTGGCGGTGACGTCGCGGTATTTCGTGCCCTTCATCAGGTCCTTCGTCTGCTCGATCAGCGTCGATTCGAGCTTGTTCGTCTCGAGCCCGCTGGCGCCGGCAAAGACGTTGAGAATGCGGGGCGGCAGGGCACCGACGATCTTCTCGGCGTTGCCGGCGGTGATCGAGCGCAAATAGGTGTCGAGCGACTTCTGCATCGCTTGCGCTTCCGCCGGGCTGAGCGGGCGGGCGGCGGCGGGAAGCGCCGCGAGGGCGGCAAGGGCGGCGGCAAGAACGATACGCATCGAAACCTCCTTCGGCGTCTGGCTTGCGGCCGATCTTGCACAGCGTCCACGCGGGCTCAAGGGCCGGGCGTGGACATTCGCGATCCTCCGCCGTTAAGGTCGCGCGGCGCACGCGAAGCAGGAGACCGACATGCCATTCACCATCGCCACCTGGAACATCAACTCCGTCCGCCTGCGCGAGGCGCTGGTGCAGCGACTGATGGCGGAGGAGGCGCCGGACATCCTGTGTCTGCAGGAATGCAAGTCGCCGGTCGAGAAGATTCCGACCGAGGGCTTCGCGGAGCTCGGCTACCGGCACATGGTGGCGCGCGGGCAGAAGGGTTACAACGGCGTGGCGATCCTCTCGAAACTGCCGCTCGAGGAGGTCGGCGCGCATGATTTCGTCGATCTCGGCCATGCCCGTCACGTTGCGGCGCGGCTTGGGAACGGGGTGACGATCCACAATTTCTACGTTCCGGCCGGCGGTGACATTCCCGACCGGGAAGCGAACGTGAAGTTCGGCCAGAAGCTCGATTACGTCACGGCGATGCGCGACTGGGCGCATGGCGAGAAGCCGGAAAAGGCGATCCTCGTCGGCGATCTCAACATCGCGCCGCGCGAGGACGACGTGTGGAACCACAAGCAGCTTCTGAAGATCGTCAGCCATACGCCGATCGAGGTCGAGCATCTCGGCGCGGCGCAGGAGGCCGGGGCCTGGGTGGACGTCACCCGCAAGGACATTCCCGAGGGGCAGCTTTACAGCTGGTGGTCCTACCGCTCGCCGGACTGGGACGCGGCGGACAAGGGCCGGCGGCTCGACCACATCTGGGCTACGCCCGACATCGCCAATGCCGGGTATGGAAGCCGGGTGCTGCGTGCCGCGCGCGGCTGGGAACAGCCGTCGGACCACGCCCCGGTCTTCGCGACGTTCGATCTGTGACTGAAGCGGTCTGGGGCCGTTATCGGCGCGTCACACTGCCCGCGGCGCGCGTCGGCGCAGCCGTGCGAGGCTGAGTTCGAGCGCCTCGAACTCCAGCAGCTCGCGGCGGACAGGACTGGAATGCAGCGGCAACGCGCCGCGCGCGGCGAGCGCGCCGGGGGCGGTGGTGCGCGCAAGCGCGGGGTTGGCAGCGATCCGGCCGAGATAGAGGCTCTCGGTCCAGACCCCGCCGGCGGCGATCAGCGCGTGACGCTCCAGCAACAGGCCGTGGCAGATCGCGGTCGCGCTCTCCGCCTCCCACACGGCGGTCTCCCCATTCACCAGGTGACGCGCCTCGACGAGAACCTCCTCCTCGCCGAAATGGTACTCGACGTCGGCGCCTGACAGCGCGATGCGTTGGGAGGGCTGCGCGACAAGGTCGCTTCCGAGGCCGAAATACGGCGCAATGAGCCGCACCGGCCTAAAGCTGCCGATCGCGGGAACCTCGACGCCGCCCTGCCAGAGCACGGGCTGCAGCCCCTCATCGGCCGTCAGGACGAGGTCACCGGGCCGGATTGAGGCGATCGGCCGCGGCCCGTCGGCGGTCACGATCTCGGTCCAGGGCGCGAGGCCGGGCGTCGGTCCCACCGTTTGCCAGTGATCGGCGAGCCCGAACCAGTCCAAGGCCGTATGGCGCGGGCCTTCGCGGTCGGTGTCGAACAGCGCGCCGATCTCGCCCGCCAGAAGCGGCAGCGCGACGTTCGCCTCTTGCTGGCGGATCGTGCCGCTCGTGAGGTTTTCGGCGGTGAGGAGGCTCCTCCCGCGGCGGTGGTCCCAGTGGTAGCTGAGCCGAAGCTGGCCTGAGACCGGAACCCGGCCGAGGCCGATGGAGAGATGGCTGACGTCAGGCCCGTGCCGGCGCAGGAAGTGCAGGCGCCCGTCGGTTGTCGCCTCGAGTGCGAAAATGCGCTGCGGCTCCATCCGCGGCGCGAGGCGCAGGACCGGGCCGCGGACGCGCGCGACCTCGTCGAGGTCAAGTTCGAAGACCAGCGTGCCAACGTCGAGGCGCACTGGAAGCCCCGTCGCCCCGATCCGCTGCGTCGGGCCGCCGATCTTGCGGAGTGCAAGCCAAGTCATGCCGCGTGACCTCCGCAGGCGGAGGCCGGCGCGGCCTTGTGTCTGCCCGGACTGCTCGTTCTTGCCATGTTCCCAATATGTCCGGTCGCGCCCGATTTGTGAATCGCCATTTTCATGAATGATTCTCGGCGACTCGAGGCCGGTGGCGGCGGCGCAACAGTCGCGCCGCATTGAAGGGCCGGGCGGATGCGGGTAACGCTGTGCCACCTTGATAAGGAGCGCACCTTGACCGATCCCATCGACGCCGTCCGGCTGACCGCCGACCTGATCCGCTGCCCCTCGGTCACGCCCGAGGAAGGGGGGGCGCTGGTGCTTCTGCAGACGCTGCTCGAGGGCGCGGGTTTTGAGTGCTACCGGGTCGACCGGGCGGGCACGCCCAATCTCTTCGCGCGCTGGGGGCGGAAGGGCGCGGCGCGGACATTCGGCTTCAACGGCCATACCGACGTGGTGCCGGTGGGCGACGGCGGAGCCTGGAGCCGCGATCCGTTTGGCGGCGAGATTGTCGACGGCTGGCTCTGGGGCCGGGGCGCGACCGACATGAAATCCGGGGTCGCGGCCTTCGCAGCTGCCGCGGTCGATTTCGTCCGCGCGACGCCGCCGGATGGCGCGATCGTCCTGACGATCACCGGCGACGAGGAGGGGCCGGGGACGGACGGCACGGTGGCGCTGCTCGACTGGATGGCGGCCGAGGGTGAGGCGATGTCGGTGTGCCTCGTCGGCGAGCCGACCTGTCCGGAGCGGATGGGCGAGATGATGAAGATCGGCCGGCGCGGCTCGATGAACGCGCTGATCGTGGCGCAGGGGGTGCAGGGCCATTCGGCCTATCCGCACCGGGCGAAGAATCCGCTCCACGCGCTGGTGCGGCTTCTCGACCGGATCGCCTCGGAGTCGCTCGACCACGGGACCGAGCATTTCGATGCCTCGACGCTCGCCGTGACCTCGGTCGATACCGGGAACACGGCGACGAACGTGATCCCGGCGCGGGCACGGGCGGCGCTGAACATCCGCTTCAACGATGCCCACAGCTCGGCGAGCCTCACGGACTGGCTGAAGGCCGAGGCGGTGAAGGTCGGCGCCGAAACCGGCGTTGGGTTCACGGTCGAGGTGCAGGTGTCGGGCGAGAGCTTCCTGACCCCGCCCGGCGATTTCGTGCGGCTGGTGGCGGGGGCGGTGGCGGCCGAGACCGCGGTGGAGCCGGTCCTGTCGACTTCGGGCGGAACCTCGGATGCGCGGTTCGTCAAGGACCATTGCCCGGTCGTGGAGTTCGGGTTGGTTGGCAAGACCATGCATCAGGTCGACGAACGGGTCGAGGTGGCGCAGATCGCCCAACTGAAGGCGATCTACGCCCGCATCCTTCAGGATTACTTCGCCTGACCTCGGGCGCGGCGGAGAGCGCGGGCGCCTCCGGCGGGGAGATTTGGGCCGGGATGCAGGGGAGTGGCGGGGCGCGAAGCCGCGCCATCCCCGGGTGCCGTCACCTCAACCGCTTGAGGATGTCGAGGCTCGCATAGCCGTCCGGGATCATGCCGATCGCGCGCTGGTAGGCGCGGATCGCGGCGATCGTGTTGGGGCCGATTTTGCCGTCAACGCCCTGGGTGTTGAAGCCGGCGCGGGTCAGGCGCTCCTGCAGCTCGCGACGTTCGGCGAAGAGAAGCGCCCGGTCGTCGCGCGGCCAGCCCGTCCGGATCGGGCCGCCGCCGGCGATGCGGTCGGCGAGGTGGCCGACGCCGATCACATAGGCATCGGCGGCGTTGTAGCGCTCGATCACCTGGAAGTTCTTGAAGATCATGAAGGCCGCGCCGCGGGCGCCGGCCGGCATCAGGATCGAGGCCGAGCCGTGGTTCGGCACCACCCGCCCGTCCATGTCGCGCACGCCGAGCGCGGCCCAGTCCGAAGGCGATTTCTTGATCCGGTCGCCGGTGAGGCCGAAATCGAAGCCGCGCGGCAGCTGCACCTCGACGCCCCAGGGCCGGCCCTTCTGCCAGCCGAAACGGGCGAGATAGGCCGCCGTCGAGGCCAGCGCGTCGGCGGGGTTGTCCGACCAGATGTCGCGCTTGCCGTCGCCGGTGAAATCCACCGCATAGGCGAGATAAGAGGTCGGGATGAACTGGGTATGGCCCATCGCGCCGGCCCAGCTTCCGGTCATCGCGCGCGGGTCGACATCGCCCGCCTGGACGATCTTCAGCGCCGCGATGAGCTGGCTTTCGAAGAAACCGCCGCGGCGCCCGTCATAGGCGAGCGTCGCCAGCGACTCGATCAGTGGCATCGTGCCGCGATGGGTGCCGTAGGAGCTTTCCAGGCCCCAGACCGCCACCACCACTTCCTTGTCGACGCCGTAGGTCGCCTCGATCCGTTCGAGGAGCTTGCGGTGCTCGGCGAGTGCCGCGCGGCCGTTGGCCACCCGCTTTTCCGAGGCGGCGCTGTCGAGGTAGTCCCAGATCGTCTTGGTGAACTCGCTCTGGTTGCGGTCCTTGGCGATCACGTCGGTATTGTATTCGACGCCCCGGAAGGCCCGGTCGAACACGTCCGCCCGGATCCCCTGCGCCTTCGCGCGGCCGCGGAAGCCGTTGATCCAGCGGTCGAAGCCCTGGTTGTAGGCGGCCGGGACGATCTTCTCCGGTTCCTCCACGAAGATCCCTTCCCTGGCTGGAACGCCCGGCACCGATCCGGCCGCTTCCGCCACCAGCGGAAGCAACGTGCAAAGCGTGACGATCCCGGCTGTCTGTCGCATGTCTCACCTGCCTCGTTCGTTTCTTTGCCCGAAGTGTAGCGCCACGGCGCGCTTCGGGAAAGACTCGCCTGAACCGGTCGGCGGCGCGGCGCAATCCTCAGCGCCGCTTGCGCTCCACTCGCCGCTTGGTCCGCGCGGATTTCGCCTTCGCCTGGCCGGGCCGGCGCCCCGTGGGGCGGCCGCGCCGCGCCGAGGCGCCGGCGGCCATCGGCCGCCCCTCGATCTCCAGAAGCTCCAGCATAAGACCACCGGTGACCGGCACCGCCTCGGCAAGGCGCACCGTGACCCGCTGGCCGATGCCGATCTCGGTTCCGGTATCGGCGCCCATCAGGGTTTGGCTCTTGGGGTCGTAGTGGAAGAACTCGCGGCCCAGCGTACGGATCGGGATGATCCCGTCCGCTCCGGTCTCGTCGAGCTTCACGAAGAGCCCGAAGCGGGCGATGCCGCTGACGCGGCCGGCGAACTCGTTGCCGACGCGTTCGGAGAGATAGGCTGCGAGGTAGCGGTCGGTCGTGTCGCGCTCGGCGGCCATCGAGCGGCGCTCGGTCTCCGAGATATGCGTTGCCGTCTCCTCCAGCATCTCGATGTCCTGCGGGGAGAGCCCGTCCTCGCCCCAGCCGTGGCCGAGGATCAGCGCCCGGTGCACGACCAGGTCGGAGTAGCGCCGGATCGGCGAGGTGAAATGGGCGTAGCTCTTCAGCGCGAGGCCGAAATGGCCGAAATTCTCGGCGTGGTAATAGGCCTGGGTCATCGAGCGCAGAGTCGTGATGTTCAATAGCTCGTCGAAATCGGTGCCCTCGGCCTGCGCCAGAAGCCGGTTCAGGTGCTCGGTCCTGAGAACCTGCCCCTTGGCCAGCGTGAATCCTGAGGCTTCCGCGACCTCACGGAGCGCGTCGAGCTTGTCCGGCGAGGGTTCCTCGTGCACCCGGAAAAGGAGCGGGCGGCGCAGGCGGATCAGTTCCTCGGCGGCGGCGACATTGGCGAGGATCATGAATTCCTCGATCAGCCGGTGCGCGTCGAGCCGCTCGCGGAAGGCGACCGATAGAACCTCGCCCTCCTCGCTCAGGACGATCTTGCGCTCCGGCAGGTCGAGGTCCAGCGGCTGGCGCATCGCGCGGGCGGTCTTCGTCGCCTCGTAGGCGGCGTAGAGCGGCTTGATGACATCGCCCAGAAGTGCTTCGCAGCGCTCGTTCGGGCGGCCGTCCTCGGCCTCCTGCACCTCGGTGTAGTGGAGGCTCGCCACCGACCTGATCATCGCCCGGGTGAAGCGGTGCGAGACCTTGCGGCCTTTCGAATCGAGCTTCATCCAGACCGCGAGGACCGGCCGCGCGACGCCTTCGTGCAGCGAGCAGAGATCGCCCGAGAGCCGGTCCGGCAGCATCGGCACGACCCGGTCGGGGAAATAGGTCGAGTTGCCGCGGTGCCGCGCCTCGCGGTCCAGGGCCGAGCCCGGTGTGACGTAATGCGCGACATCGGCGATGGCGACCCAGACGATATGGCCGCCCTCGTTCTTCGGATCCTCGTCGGCATGGGCATAGCAGGCATCGTCATGGTCGCGCGCATCGGCCGGGTCGATGGTGACGAAGGGCAGATGGCGCAGGTCCTCGCGGTCGCCGAGCGGCGCCGGCTTCCTGCCGTCCGCCTCCTCGATCGCCGCGTCGGGGAAGTCGTCGGGAATGCCGTGCTGGTGGATCGCGATGAGCGACACCGCCTTCGGCGCCGACGGATCGCCGAGCCGCGCGAGGATCCGCGCCTTGGGCAGGCCCATCCGCCCCTTCGGCCCGGCCTGCTCGGCCTCGACCAGTTCGCCGTCCTTCGCGCCCTGCGTGGCGTCGGCGGCGACCAGCCATTCCTTTTCCGAGCCCTTGTCGATCGGCACGATCCGGCCGCCTTCGGTTGCCTTGCGGAAGATGCCGATGACCTTGTGCGGATTGGCACCGATCTTGCGGATCAGCCGCGCCTCGTAGTGGTGGTCTTCGCCCCTCACCTCGGTGACGCGGGCGAGGATGCGGTCGCCCTCCGCCACCGGCGCGTCGGCCTTGCGCGGCTGGAACAGCACCCGCGGCTCCGGCCCCTCGCCCTGCCATTCCAAGGGCCGCGCGAACTGGTCGCCGTTGCGGTCGGGCGGCAGGATGGCGAGGATCGTCACCGGCGGCAGCTTCTCGGGGTCGCGGTAGGTCTTGCGGCGGCGCTCCAGATTGCCCTCCGACTCGAGCTCCTTCAGGAGCCGCTTTAGCTCGATCCGGTCGCCTCCCTTGATGCCGAAAGCCTTCGCGATATCGCGCTTGGCCGAGAGGCCGGGATTGTCGGCGATCCAGTCGAGGATCTCGGTCTTGGAGGGAATACGCGCCATGCGCATCAGCTAGCACGCAAGCGGGACGGCGTCATGCGGAAAGCGATGGCGCCGGGTGGCTTCGGCAGTGAGCCGGAGGCGCAAGAAGAAGCTTCTCGGGCCGGTCGGTGGAGCTGTTCAGGTCAGATGAAGCGGCTGACGCCGCCGAGGCGTGAGCCGTGACCTCAGCAGCGCCATCGGATGGCTCCGGAGCGTGAGCCGCATCGCGGCGTAGTCCTCCACCACATGTTCGCCCTCCCCCATCTCGGCGAAGCTCACGACCGGCTCCACGATCCCCTCGCCGTCGATGTCGTCCGCAAAGAGCGGCAGCGGCCGGTCGGTCGTGGCGCGCGCGGCCCAGAGCGCGTCGCGGCGGCTGAGCCCGAGGCCGGCGAAGGCATCGGCCTCGGCCAGGAGCGTCAGCGTGCGGGGGGCGATGCCGGCGCGGCGCCAGACATCCTCGACCGCGCGGTAGCCGTTGCCGCGTGCCGCGGTGATCCACTCGCCCTCCTCCTCGGCCAGGCCGCGGATCTGGCGGAGGCCGAGGCGGAGCGCGAGCCCGCCCTCGCGCAGCGCCTCCATCCGGTTGTCCCAGGTGCTCGCGTTGATGCAGACCGGCAGCACCGTGACCCCATGCGCGCGCGCGTCGCGCACGATCTGGGCCGGGGCGTAGAAACCCATCGGCTGGGAGTTGAGGAGCGCGCAGGCGAAGATGCCGGGATGGCGGTATTTCAGCCAGGCCGAGGCATAGACCAGAAGCGCGAAGCTCGCCGCGTGGCTTTCGGGGAAGCCGTAGCTGCCGAAGCCCTCGATCTGGGAGAAGCAGCGTGCGGAGAAGTCGTCGTCATAGCCGTTCGCGCGCATGCCCTCCATGAAGCGTTCGCGGAACTCCGAGACATTGCCATGCTTCTTGAAGGTGGCGAGCGAGCGGCGGAGCCGGTCGGCCTCCTCGGGCGAGAAGCCCGCGCCGATGATCGCGATCTGCATCGCCTGTTCCTGAAAGAGCGGCACGCCGAGGGTCTTTTCCAGCACCGCGCCGAGCGCGTCGGAGGGGAAGGTGACCCGTTCCTGCCCGTTACGGCGGCGGATGAAGGGATGCACCATGTCGCCCTGGATCGGGCCGGGGCGGATGATCGCGACCTGGATCACGAGATCGTAGAACTTCCTCGGCTTCATCCGCGGCAGGAAGTTCATCTGCGCCCGGCTCTCGACCTGGAAGACGCCGATCGAATCGGCCTCGCAGAGCATGTCATAGACCTCCGGATCCTCGGCGGGGAGGGTGGCGAGCGTGTAGCCGGTCTTGTGGTGCCGGGCGATCAGGTCGAAGGCCTTGCGGATGCAGCTGAGCATGCCGAGCGCCAGCACATCGACCTTGAGGATGCCGAGCGCGTCGATGTCGTCCTTGTCCCAGGGAATGACCGTGCGGCCCTCCATCGTCGCGTTCTCGACCGGCACCAGCTCGTCGAGCCGTCCCTCAGTCATGATGAAGCCGCCGACATGCTGGGAGAGGTGGCGGGGAAAACCCTGGATCTCGGCGATGAGGTCGAGCGTCTGCAAAAGCCGCCGGTCGGCCGGGTCGAGCCCGATCTCCTGCAGCCGCTCGGGCGAGACTGCGCCGCCGCCCCAGCCCCAGATCTGGCTCGACATGGCCGAGAGCGTGTCGTCGCTGAGCCCCATCGCGCGGCCGACCTCGCGCACGGCGCGCTTGCCGCGGTAATGGATCACGGTGGCGCAGAGCCCCGCGCGGTGACGGCCGTATTTCTGGTAGATGTGCTGGATCACCTCCTCGCGCCGCTCGTGCTCGAAATCGACGTCGATGTCGGGGGGCTCGTCGCGCGCCTCGGAGACGAAGCGCTCGAAGACCATGGTGCCGATCTCGGGGCTGACCGAGGTGACGCCGAGCGCGTAGCAGACCACCGAATTGGCCGCCGAGCCGCGGCCCTGGCAGAGGATGCCGCGGGCTCTTGCGAAGGCGACGACATCGCGGACGGTGAGGAAATAGGGCTCGTAGCCCAGCTTGGCGATGAGGGCGAGCTCGTGCTTCGCCATCGCCCGCACCCGGTCCGGCGTGCCGTTCGGATAACGCCAGCGCAGGCCCTCATGGGTCAGGCGCGCGAGGCGGGCGGCGGGTGCCTCGCCGTCCGAGACTTCGGAAGGATATTCGTAGCGCAACTCGTCGAGCGAGAAGGCGAGGCGGCCCGCGATCTCGCCCGAGCGGTGGACGGCATCCGCGTGGCCCGCGAAGATCCGCAGCATCTCGGCCTCGGGCCTGAGGCGCTGTTCGGCATTGGCAAGCGCCGCGCGGCCGAGATCGTCGACACGGATGCCGGTACGAATCGCGGTCAGCACGTCGGCGAGGCGGCGGCGCGCGGGCTGGTGCATGAGCGGGCGGGCGGAGGCGACGGTCGGCAGGCCGAGGTCGTGGGCGAGGGTGGCGAGCCGATCGAAGCGGGCGCTATCCGCGCCGTCGTAAGAGGGCGCCATCAGGAGCGCGAGCCGGTCCCCGCCAAGGCGGCGCGTCAGCCGTTCCGCCCGTGTTGCCCATGCGCCCGCGCCGCCCCCCGGCCTGTCCGCCCGTGTCAGCGTCTCGGGTGGCGGGTGGAGGAGCAGCTCCATCCCCGTCGCGCCCCAGGCGAGGAGGTCGTCGAAGTCGAGATGGCACTCCCCCTTCGGCGCCCGGAGCCGACCGGCCGAGATCAGCCGGCAGAGCCGCCCCCAGCCGGCGCGGTCCTGTGGCAAGGCGGTGACTGTGAACCCGTCGGTCAGGCGGATCAGCGCGGCGGGGATGAGGCGCGGCACCGTTCCCGTCTGGCGCCGGATCTCCCGCGCCGCGACATGGGCACGGACGATCCCGGCCACGGAGTTCTGATCGGCGATGGCGAGCGCCTTCTGGCCGAACTCGGCCGCCGTGCCCATCAGCTCCTCGGGATGCGAGGCCCCGGTGAGGAAGGTGAAGTTCGAGGTGGCGGACAGTTCGATGAACATGCGGGAACCCTGACAGCCGCATTATCATATTCATGCTTTGTTCTCATTGCGAGTCCCCAAGGGGGCCGCCTCCGGCGCCGCCATTTCGGACAGAGATCGCTGTTCTCACTTTCTGTCCGAAAATACTCTCGGGGGTGAGCCCCGGATCTCATCCGGGGCGAGGGGGCGGAAAGCCCCCTCAGCCGAAAACGGTAACGGCCGCCCGAAGGCGGCCGTTCCAGAGGGTCGGGTGCGGGTTTCTCAGCCCTTGCGCGCGGCGCGGACCGCTTCCTCGAGCTTGCCGAGCGCCTCGGTGAAGACGCCGTCCTGGATGGTGATCGGCGAGAGGAAGCGGATCACGTTGCCATGGACGCCGCAGGTCAGGAGCAGGAGACCACGGTTCAGCGCTTCGGCCCGGACCTTGTTCGCGAAATCGGCCGAGGGCTTGCCGCCGAGATTGAACTCGACCGCGTTCATGAAGCCCGGGCCGCGGATGTCGACGATCTCGGGCACGTCGTCGCGCAAGCTGGCGAGGTGCTGCTTCAGCCGCGCGCCGAGCTGGTTGGCGCGGTCGCAGAGCCCCTCTTCCTCGATCACGTCGAGGACCGCGTTCGCAGCCGCGATGCCGAGCGGGCTGCCGCCATAGGTGCCGCCGAGTCCGCCCGGCGCGGGGGCGTCCATGATCTCGGCGCGGCCGGTGACGGCGGCCAGCGGGAAGCCGCCGGCGAGCGACTTGGCCATCGTCGTGAGATCGGGCGCGACGTCGTGATGGTCCATCGCGAACATCTTGCCGGTGCGGGCGAAGCCGGTCTGCACCTCGTCGGCGATCAGGAGGATGCCGTGCTCGTCGCAGATCGCGCGAAGCGCCACCATGAACTCGCGCGGCGCCTCATAGAAGCCGCCCTCGCCCTGCACCGGCTCGACGATGATCGCGGCGACGCGCTTGGGGTCGACATCGGCCTTGAAGAGGTAGTTGAGCGCGTCGATCGACTTCTCGACCGTCATGCCGTGCATCGGCACCGGGAAGGGCGCGTGGAACACATCCGCGGGCATGCCGCCGAAGCCGACCTTGTAGGGCACGACCTTGCCGGTGAGCGCCATGCCCATGAAGGTGCGGCCGTGGAAGCCGCCGGTAAAGGCGACGACGGCCTGGCGGCCGGTCGCGGCGCGGGCGATCTTGACCGCGTTCTCCACGGCCTCGGCGCCGGTGGTCACGAAGATCGACTTCTTCTCGCCCCTGCCCGGAACCATGCCGTTCAGCCGCTCGGCAAGGCGGACGTAGTTCTCGTAAGGCACGACCTGGTGGCAGGTATGGGTGAAACGGTCGATCTGGTCCTTCACGGCCGCGATCACCTTCGGGTGGCGGTGGCCGGTGTTCAGGACCGCGATGCCGGAGGCGAAGTCGATGTAGCGGTTGCCTTCCTTGTCCCAGATCTCCGCATTCTCGGCCCGGTCGGCATAGATCTGCGTCATCACGCCGACGCCGCGCGACATGGCGGCCTTGCGGCGGGTTTCGATCTCGGCGTTCAGCATGGTGGCTCTCCTCGGAACGTTGTCCGCCTCCAATAGTCCTTCGGCAGGAAATGATCAATATTGCGAATTGCTGCACAATAAATTTATCGCTATGGGGTGGAGCGGGCAGGAAAGGGATCGCCGGGCATGGATTTCGACACCGGATCGCGGCTGAAGGAAGAGCGCGAGAAGCTGCGCCTGTCGCAGCGCCAGCTCGCGACGGCGACCGGCGTCACGAGCGGCATGATCTCGATGATCGAGCAGAACCGCACCAGCCCCTCGGTGGCGACGCTGAAGAAGATCCTCGCCGGGCTCGGCATCTCGCTGGGCGACTTCTTCGCGGGCGGCGGCGATGGCGGGACGAAATGGCATTTCCGGCATGACGAACTGCGCGAGATCACGCCCGCGGCGAAGCTCGGCGAGGCCGGCGGGGGGGTGGTCTTCCGCCAGGTCGGGCGGCCCGGCGCCAGCGCGGTGCAGATGCTGTACGAGACCTATGCTTCGGGTGCCGATACCGGGGCGGAGCTTTACAGCCACGACGCCGAGGAGGCGGGGATCGTGATCTCGGGCCGGGTGCTGGTCACGGTCGGTGCGGAAACGCAGCTTCTGACCGCGGGCGACGGCTATCTCTTCAACAGCCGCACGCCGCACCGGTTTCACAATCCGGGGCCGGATGATTGCGTCATCGTCTCGGCCTGTACCCCGCCGACCTTCTGATCCCGCGTCGCCGTCGGCGGAATCGTGCGGACCGCGCGCGGCGATTTCGGCCAGGCTTGGCCGAGTGAATCCCCGCTTATGGCCAGACCGGCTGCGAGGGGCGATCCTAGGGGCCCTAGTCCCAAAGGAAAGGAGCCTCTCATGGACTATGAACAGCACATGCCGGGCCGCTCCTCCTACGATCCCTCCCGCGCCCGGCCGCAGATGCCCCGCGAGGGCGGGGCAGGCCGCGTCCTGCTTGTAACCGCCGTCATCATCGTGGCACTCGCGCTGGTGCTCGGGATGGCGGGCGGTGGCGGGGAGGTCGCGCCGGCCGATCCGGCCGCTGCGCCCGCGGCGACGGAAACCGCGCCTGCGGCGACCGAGTGACGACACCGACAGGACCGAAGGGGCGGGCGCTCAGGCGCCCGCCTTCGATTCGAACAGCAGCTGGCGGCGGGCTGGCGCCGTATGCGCGCGGCCATTCGTAGCCACACGGCGGCGAAGGCAGGATCTCGGGATGGGCCGAGGCTCCGCCGGTGCGGACCAGCCATCTGTCCGAGTCGCGCCAGTCGGGTTCGAAGCCGCGACAGCTGAGAAAGAAGATCCCGAGGCGGCGAGAGCGCCTGTCAGCACTCAGCCCGTCGGCGTGTCGCAGAAATCGCTGATCGAGACTTCGAACCGGTTGCCGGGAAGCGCCGCACAGGCGAGGAGCGCGACCGGAAGGAAGAGGCCGAGATAGCCGAGCGCCCGGCGCAGCGCCATGCAGGACAGGACGAGATCGGCATCGGGCGATTTCGGGGCCGGGTCGGTCATCGGGGGCGCCGGGTTTCTCCGGCGGCGACGCTAGGCCAGACAAGGCGGGTGTTGCGCGCGGCGCTTACACCCCGGC
The DNA here is from genome assembly GCF_025673475.1 of Albidovulum salinarum. NCBI lineage: Bacteria > Pseudomonadati > Pseudomonadota > Alphaproteobacteria > Rhodobacterales > Paracoccaceae > Albidovulum > Albidovulum salinarum. The sequence continues at coordinate 134,950 of NZ_JAOVQO010000015.1, forward strand.
GAGTTCGGCCAGCACCGCCTCGGCGGCGGCGGCCGGATCCTCGGCCTGCCAGATCGGACGGCCGACGACGATATGGTCGGCGCCGTCGGTGATCGCCCGGGCCGGGGTCGCGACGCGTTTCTGGTCGCCGAGTGCGGCGCCCGCCGGGCGGACGCCCGGGGTGACGATGAGCCGGCCCGCAGCCTCGGGCAGGGCGCGGATCATCGCGGCTTCCTGCGGGCTCGCGATGACGCCGTCGGCGCCGGCGGCGAAGGCGCGTGCGGCGCGTTCGGCGACGATCTCGGGGATGTCGCCCGGCCGGATCAGCGCCGCGTCGAGATCAGCGCGGTCGAGCGAGGTCAGGATCGTGACGGCGAGGATCTTGAGGTCCTTGCCGGCCGCGCCTTCCTTGGCGGCGCGGACGACATGCGGGTCGCCGTGGACGGTGAGGAAATCGAGGTCGTATTGCGCGATACCCCGGACCGCGGCCTCTACCGTCGCGCCGATGTCGAAGAGCTTCATGTCGAGGAAGATGCGCTTGCCGAGGTCCTGCTTGAGCTCGTTGGCGAGCGCGAGGCCGCCGCCGGTCAGCAAGCCGAGACCGATCTTGTAGAAGCCGACCCGGTCGCCGAGCCTGCTGGCGAGATCGAGCCCCGCAAGGGCGTTGGGGACATCGAGGGCGACGATCAGGCGGTCATCGGCTTTGGGATGGGGCACGGCGGTCTCCTTGGCGCAGAGTCCGCGGCGGTTTCGGACGCCACGCCCGCGCTGTCAAGCGCAGAGCCGTATATCATCGCTTGAGGTGCCCGGTACCGGGCCATCGACGCGGCAGGAAGCGTCGGGACTCAAGCGGAACCCATCAGGCGGCGCGGCGGCTGGCCCGGCCTTTCGGGTCGGCGGCGAAGGCCAGTTTCGCCGCGCCGAGCAGCCGGGCGCGGAGCGGCGCGGCACCGGGAGCCCGGGCCGGCGCCGAGATCCGGACGAAGGCGCTCAGCCTGTCGTCGTTGAGGAGCACCGTGAGGGCGACGACCGCCTCGACCCGGCCGGTCCGGCGGTCGCGCCGTGCGTGGGCGATGCGGGCAGACAGGACGCGCATCGGATCACCGCTTTTCGCGGAACGGGCTTGGCACGCCGGGCATCGGGCCGTCGCGGTGGCTCGCGAGCGCCATCCATTGCGGCGCGAGCAGCGATTGCCGGCCGCGGGTCCAGAAGCTGGCAGCGCGGACAAGGGCACTGGCGAAGCGAACAGCCGTCTCACTCATCACGAATCCTCCGTTAAGGTTAAGTCCGATTAGGACCGAATCTCCTTTCGAAATCGTTTCCCGCGCGGCGGCCGCACGTCCTTGAAATCTCTCGCGCCGATGGCCAAGTCACATTCGAGATCCGGGATGTATCGTGCTGCAGAAGCGGGCGATCGGACCCCGGGGGCTAGCAAAGGAGAAGCCGATGAACATGGAGAAGTTCACGGAACGGTCTCGCGGTTTCCTTCAGGCCGCCCAGACCATCGCGATGCGCGAGGGACACCAGAGGGTGATGCCGGAGCATCTCTTGAAGGCTCTGATGGACGATGACCAGGGGCTCAGTGCCAACCTGATCAAGCGGGCGGGCGGCGAACCGAAGCGCGTGGCCGAGGCGGTCGACGCGATTATCGCCAAGACGCCGAAGGTCTCGGGTGGCGATGGCCAGGTCTATGTCGACACCTCGCTTGTTCGCGTGCTCGACGAGGCCGAGAAGATCGCGAAGAAGGCGGGCGACAGCTTCGTTCCGGTCGAGCGCGTCCTGATGGCGCTCGCCATGGTCAACACGAAGGCGAAGGACGCGCTCGATGCCGGGGCGGTCACGGCCCAGGCGCTGAACGCGGCGATCAACGACATCCGCAAGGGGCGCACCGCCGACTCGGCCTCTGCCGAGGAGGGCTATGAGGCGCTGAAGAAATATGCCCGCGACCTGACCGAGGCCGCCGAGCAGGGCAAGATCGACCCGATCATCGGCCGCGACGAGGAGATCCGCCGCGCGATGCAGGTTCTCAGCCGCCGCACCAAGAACAATCCTGTCCTGATCGGCGACCCCGGCGTCGGCAAGACCGCGATCGCGGAGGGGCTCGCCCTACGCATCGTCGATGGCGACGTGCCCGAGAGCTTGAAGAACAAGCGGCTGATGGCGCTCGACATGGGCGCGCTGATTGCCGGTGCCAAGTATCGCGGCGAGTTCGAGGAGCGGCTGAAGGCGGTCCTGAAGGAGATCGAGGCGGCGGCCGGCGAGGTGATCCTCTTCATCGACGAGATGCACACGCTTGTCGGCGCGGGCAAGTCCGATGGTGCGATGGATGCGGCGAACCTGATCAAGCCGGCGCTGGCGCGGGGCGAGCTGCACTGCATCGGTGCCACCACGCTCGACGAATACCGCAAGTATGTCGAGAAGGACGCGGCCCTTGCCCGGCGCTTCCAGCCGGTTCTGGTCGATGAGCCGACGGTGGAGGACACCGTCTCGATCCTTCGTGGCATCAAGGAGAAGTACGAGCTGCACCACGGGGTGCGGATCTCGGATTCGGCGCTCGTCGCGGCGGCGACGCTCAGCCAGCGCTACATCACCGACCGCTTCCTGCCCGACAAGGCGATCGACCTCGTCGACGAGGCGGCGTCGCGGCTGCGCATGGAGGTGGATTCGAAGCCCGAGGAACTGGACGCGCTCGACCGCGAGATCCTGCAAAAGCAGATCGAGGCCGAGGCGCTGAAGAAGGAGGACGACACGGCGTCGAAGGACCGGCTGGAGCGGCTGGAGAAGGAACTCTCCGATCTTCAGCAGCGCTCCGCCGAAATGACCGCGAAATGGCAGGCCGAGCGCGACAAGCTCGAATCCGCGCGCGGGCTCAAGGAACAGCTCGACCGGGCGCGGATCGAGCTCGACCACGCCAAGCGCGAGGGCAACCTGGCGCGGGCGGGGGAGCTGTCCTACGGCGTGATCCCGCAGCTCGAAAAGCAGCTTGCCGAGGCCGAGGACCGCGATGACGCGCTGATGGTCGAGGAAGCGGTGCGGCCCGAGCAGATCGCCGAGGTGGTGGAACGCTGGACCGGCATCCCGACCTCGAAGATGCTCGAAGGCGAGCGCGAGAAGCTTCTCAAGATGGAGGAGGAGCTTGGGCGCCGGGTCGTCGGCCAGCATCGCGCGGTCGAGGCGGTGTCGAAGGCGGTGCGCCGGGCGCGCGCCGGGTTGCAGGACGAGAACCGACCCTTGGGTTCGTTCCTCTTCCTCGGGCCGACCGGCGTCGGCAAGACCGAGCTGACGAAGGCGCTCGCCGAATATCTCTTCGACGACGAACACGCGATGGTCCGCATCGACATGTCGGAGTTCATGGAGAAGCATTCGGTCGCCCGGCTCATCGGCGCGCCTCCGGGCTATGTCGGCTATGACGAGGGCGGCGTGCTGACCGAGGCGGTGCGGCGGCGGCCCTACCAGGTGATCCTCTTCGACGAGGTCGAGAAGGCGCATCCGGATGTCTTCAACGTGCTGCTGCAGGTGCTCGATGACGGGGTGCTGACCGACGGGCAGGGTCACCATGTCGACTTCAAGCAGACGCTGATCGTGCTGACCTCGAACCTCGGCAGCCAGGCGCTGAGCCAGTTGCCCGACGGTGCCGATGCCGCGCAGGCGAAGCGCGACGTGATGGACGCGGTGCGCGCCCATTTCCGCCCCGAGTTCCTCAACCGGCTCGATGACCAGATCATCTTCGACCGGCTGACGCGGGGCGACATGGGCGGGATCGTCGAGATCCAGCTTCGCCGGCTTGAAAAGCGGCTCGCGCAGCGCAAGATCGCGCTCGACCTCGACGAGGCCGCCAAGGTCTGGCTGGCCGAGGAAGGCTACGATCCGGTCTTCGGAGCGCGGCCCCTGAAGCGGGTGATCCAGCGCCACCTGCAGGACCCGCTTGCCGAGATGCTCCTGGCCGGCGACGTGAAGGACGGCGACACGGTCCACGTCAGCGCCGGGACCGACGGGCTGATCGTGGGCGAGAGGGTCTCGAAATCCACCCGGCCCCGGCCCGAGGACGCGGTGCTGCACTGACACGAAGGGGGCGGAGCGATCCGCCCCCTTTGTTTCAATCGGCCAACGAAACTTTGAGCCGGCTTTATTGGGCGATTTCCGGGACCGGGTGTAGGGTCTCCGTCAAATGAAGTTCCGGAGGCCCCGATGCGCCGTTTTAGCCCTGATCTGACCTGGTCCGACGTCACGCCGAAGGCGGCGTTCCTGAACCGCCGCCAACTCATCGCCGGAGCGGCGGCTCTGGGCTTTGCTGGCCCGGCCACGGCGAAGCTGTCCTATGCGCCCTCCTCCTATTCGACCGATGCCGAGCCGAACACCTTCGAGCAGATCACCCGCTACAATAACTTCTACGAGTTCGGCACCGGCAAGGACGAGCCGATGGCCTATGCCGGGCAGCTGACCACCGACCCCTGGGCGGTGAAGATCGACGGTCTGGTCGAGAAGCCCGGCGACTACGACCTTGCCGACCTTCTCAAGGGCGTGGCGCTCGAAGAACGCATCTACCGCTTCCGCTGTGTCGAGGCCTGGTCGATGGTCGTGCCCTGGATCGGCTTTGAGCTGTCCGAGATCCTGGAGCGGGTGGGGGTCCAGCCCGGCGCGAAATACGTCGCCTTCGAGACACTGGTCAGACCCGAGGAGATGCCGGGCCAGAACTACCCGATCCTCGACTGGCCCTATCGCGAGGGGTTGCGGCTCGACGAGGCGATGAATCCGCTGACGATCCTCGCCACCGGGCTCTATGGGGAGGAGATGCCGAAGCAGAACGGCGCGCCGATCCGGCTCGTCGTGCCGTGGAAATATGGCTTCAAGTCGATCAAGTCGATCGTGAGGATCAGCCTGACCGAGGCCCAGCCGCCCTGCACCTGGAACATGCTGCAGCCGCGCGAATACGGCTTCTATTCCAACGTGAACCCCGAGGTCGACCATCCGCGCTGGAGCCAGGCGACCGAGCGGCGCATCGGCGGCGGGCTCTTCGCGGGGCGCGAGCCGACGCTGATGTTCAACGGATACGGCGACGAGGTGGCCTCGCTCTATGCCGGGCAGGACCTGACGAAGGATTTCTGAGGTGATCACCCGCCAGTCGACACTGACCTGCCCGCATTGCGGCACCGCCAAGACGGAGACCATGCCGCTCGATGCCTGCCAGTTCTTCTACGACTGCACCGGCTGCGGCGTCGTGCTGAGGCCGCGCCCCGGCGATTGCTGCGTGTTCTGCTCCTATGGCGACGTGCCCTGTCCGCCGGTCCAGGCCGGCGAAAGCTGCTGCGGGCGGACATGAGCGTCGCCGACCGGATCAACCGCGCCGCCCGGCGCCTGCCCGCCTGGCCGATCTATCTCATCGGGGCCGCGCTGCCGGTCTGGCTGTTCTGGCAGGGCACGACCGGCGGGCTCGGCATCGACCCGGTGAAGGCCATCGAACAGCGGCTCGGCCTTTGGGCGCTGAAACTGATCGTGGCCGGGCTGTGCATCACACCCCTGCGCCGCTTCGCGGGGGTGAACCTCATCCGCTACCGCCGGGCGATCGGGCTCGTGGCCTTCTTCTATGTCGTGCTGCATTTCCTGACCTGGCTCGTTCTCGACATGGGGCTTCTCTGGTCCCAGGCGCTGGGCGACATCGCCAAGCGGCCCTATGTGACCGTCGGCATGGTCGGGCTCCTTGCGCTGATGCCGCTGGCGCTGACCTCGAACGACTGGTCTGTGCGCCGGCTCGGGGCGCTGCGCTGGCGGCTCCTGCACCGGCTGACCTATCTCGCCGCCATCGCGGGTGCCGTTCATTTCCTCTGGCTCGTGAAGGCCTGGCCGGTCGAACCCTTCCTCTATCTCGGCGCGGTTCTCGGGCTCCTCGCGCTGCGTGCGATTCCGCGAAGAGGCCGCACTGCAGCCTGACCCGGCCCGGCCCTAGGGGCAGGATTCGACGCCGAAGCCGCTCCGGCAAGCCCGAGTCTGTGGATAACCCGGGATGTGGTGCCGACCTCGTGCGTGACCGCGCAATGTTGTTGCTGCGGTACGGGTCGAATTGTTGTCTTCATTACACTAACCCCCAGATATTGGGGTGGTTTCCGCGGGTGACGAAAAAAGTTCGCCGGTCTCGAAAAAACCGCTTGCGGAGATTGGTGGTGATCCGTAAATACCCCCTCACCGAAGCGGGACAGACTGCTGCGGGGGACGGAACGGCGGCGACGCCGGGAAGTTGAGACGGAAAAACGAGTGACATG